>JBAYAD010000078.1:0-10800 GCA_041669965.1 Selenomonadaceae bacterium | reverse complement strand
TATCAAAAATTTCTACCTTGTAGCTGGCAGCGCCATTCAAGGGAATCCAGCTATAAACAGGATAAAGAAGCACTGTACCATTGCCAACGTCATAAGTTGCTTGAGGCACCGGTGCATTCATGCGTGGTTTCGTATAGCTGGTATAGAGCGGTTCGGGAACTGAGAAAAGACTAAGGGGCTGATCTTTTAGTCCAACGGCACGAACACGCCAGTAGAGAGGTTTTCGGCCAATAAGATTTATTGCAAATTTTTCCAGTGGTGGATTGTACGCATTTGTATAAACGTTGGCTGAATAGTAAACATGTGCTGCAGAAAGCTGTGTGTTTGAAAGATTTTGTGGCAGGCTATCAAAAAATTCAATTTGATAAGAAACTGCATTGAGATTCGCTGTCCATTGAAGCAGCGGGGCAGTTGAGGCCGGTGCGCTTTTGGGGTAATGTGTAAGTGGAGTTGATGCATTATCCCATTCGGCTTCACCAAAAGAAGAAAATGTAAAAAACAGAATGAGAATAGAAATGATATATTTCAAATTAAGACCCTCTTTTGCAATTTTTTAATAAACAGTTTTTTAAAGCACATGTTCATTGATAGCAAAGGCAACGCCGCTTTCTGTATTTGTAAGTGTTGTGAAGCGAGCAGCATTTCTGGCAGATGGGATTGCATTGCCCATAGCAACTGAACAACCGGCATAGCGGAGCATTGAAATATCGTTATGGCCATCACCAATAGCCATAACATCCGGGCTTTCGATGTGAAGTGATTGGCAGAGATGATGTAAAGCAGTTCCCTTGCTGGCTGTCGGACTGTTGATTTCAAGATTATGTTCTAGTGAACTAGTGAGGGCGACATCCATTTTATTCAAAACAGCAAAAAGCCTATTTCGCTCATTTTCATCAGTGTAGAACATGTTGATTTTTTCAATTGGTTTTTGCCAGTTCTGTAAAAAATCAGAAAGATCCTGCAACGGAGTGCGACTTTGCTGAATAAGCGAGATTAAATGTGGTTCTGATATAAAATCAGTGATGTAATCATAAAAATGTTTATTAGTATAGATGTGATTGTTAACATAGATTTCAGGTGTGACCAGATAATCTTTGGCAATATCTATAAGGTTTGTGGCAACGGAAAAAGGAAGGAAGTCTTCGAAAATATTTTTATCAAGTGTTTTGTCATAGATTTTTGCACCGTTGCCACAAATAAAGTAGCGAATTTCAGGAAATTGCTTTAGAATAGGAAATAGCTCCGTATTGGAGCGGCCAGTTGAAATAACGACCTCTACGTTTTTGCTGAGGGCGGCTTTAATCGCTTCTTTGTTCGCAGGGGTTACCTGGTGTTCTGTATTGAGTGTAGTGCCATCCATATCAAGGGCAATAAGTTTGATGTTCATAAAAAACAGTTCCTTTCCTAAACAAAAGAATAGTATAGCTTATAGCGTATTATAACTGTATTTAGTGGGTGGGTCAAATGAATAGAAAAGGGCAGTAAAAATTGAAAGATGTTTTATAAAATGAATCTATAGTGAAGAGATATTGAAAATAAAAACTTTTGCAGCGTACATGTTTTTGGCAAAAAATAAAAATGACATACTTTGGCCATGATTTGTTGTTAAACCATATAGTAGAAACAGGAATGGAATCGAGATAATTATTCAAAAAAAGGATGGTAAAAGAATGAGACATACGCTCTCAAATATGAGTCGCCGGGAAATGTATATTGCCGGAGGTATCTGCTGTTTGTTACTGGTCGTTATTATGTATTTTTATTTTTTGCAGCAGGGAAATGGCAAAAAGGCAAAAATTGCCAAAGGCAATCCTGTCGTAGAAACCTATACGGTGGTTCGCAAGGATATGATGCGTCATGTTTCGTTGTTCGGGCAGACCGTAGCGGATGCAAATATTGCGATTGCACCGAAGTATACGGGGCGAATCGTGGCAGTGAACGTAAAACTGGGCGATAAGGTAAAAGCAGGGGATGTATTGCTTGTTCAGGATACAATGGATCTTGAACTGTCAATTCGGCAGAATAATGCAGCAACGCGTGTTGCTGCTGCAGATGCCGTTGAAGCTGAGTCCACATATAATGCAGATTATATTAAGACAAAGAATGCATATAGACTGCAGCGGACAAAGTATGAACGCAATCAGTATCTTTTTACAATTGGAGCGATTTCACAGGATACACTCGATACGATTGAACAAGAATATATGGCGAGTAAGTCAGCCTTTGATGCACTTGATAATCAGGTGAGCGGCGAAACACCTGCTGTTGTGGAATCAAAACGTGCTGCTGTGGACAAATCATATTATGGAACACAGGCACTGGAAAAGCAGCGAGAGGATCTCATTCTTACAGCACCGCGTGATGGTGTTATTGGCTATCGTGCTGCAGAAGTCGGAGCTATTGCTTCGGCTGGAACTAAGGTGTTTGATATCGTTGATAACAGCCATATTTATGTTGACTGTCTATTGTCTGAAAATGATGCGGCAGTGCTTAAGCCGGGGCTTGATGTCCAGGTGTCGATTGATGCAATGGGAGCAGTCTATAAAGGAAAGATTATTTATGTGAGTCCATCTATGGACGATTCGGCAAAAACGTATACAGCACGTATTGTTCTCGATGAAGCAGATGTCAATATAAAGGCTGGTCTTTTTGCCCGTACGACGATTGATATATTACAGCGGGCACAGACGCTTTATGTGCCAAAAGAAGCTGTCCAGACAAAGAATGGCCGTACGTCCGTTTTTGTTATTCATGAAGATAATACGGTTGAGCAGAGAGACATAAAGCTTGGTCTCATGAATGATGAAACAGAAGAAATTATTGATGGACTTGCTGAGGGTGATCTTGTAGCGACAAGTAACCAGGATAAGCTTAAGAATGGTATTGTAGTTGACCTTGCGAATGCGGGGGATGGAGCATGAATATCACACGCTTTTCTATAAAGCGTCCGGTCGGTATCTCCATGATTGTTGCGTTTTTTGTGGTTCTTGGACTGTACAGTTTTTATCGTATTGGGGTAGAACTGCTTCCGGCACTAAATACACCCTATGTCAGTATTACGGTCAAGTATCCCGGGGCAAATGCGGATTCTGTAGAGCAACAGGTGCTGAAACCGGTTGAAGATGCACTTTCATCTGTGTCCAATGTCAAGAAAATGACATCAACTGCAAGCTACGAACAAGCGCGTATTAATTTGGAGCTGGAGTTTTATGCGAATGCAGACTCGGCGGCAATTGATGCAACGAAGAAAATTAATGCCATTCGCAGCAAGCTGCCGGATGAAATTAACGATCCGGTTGTCATTAAGCGTGACATGAATGCCAAGCCGATTGTCGAACTGGCAGTTATGGCAAAATATCCACTGTCGACGATTTACTCTAAAACGGAGAATACGTTTCAGGATATTGTACAGCAATCTTCCGGTGTATCGGAAATTGAGCTTAATGGCGGGCGTGATAAAGAAGTCGCTGTAGAAATTGATAAAGACAAGATGGCAGCGTACCATCTGACGCTGTCAAAGATTGTTACGGCAATTAAGGCGGAAAATCAGTTGCTGCCATCCGGGTCGGTTTACACAGAAAGTACAAAATCAGATGTACGTGTCATTGCGCAGTATAAATCTGCTGCAGATATCGAGAAAATCGAGATTACAAATACAGATAACAAGAACATTCCGCTGAAATCCATTGCGACGATACGTGAGCAGGATGCACGTGTCGATCGTTTTGGCCGTGTAAACGGGCAGGATGCAGTCTCAATGGAAATTTATAAAAATAGTGATGCGAATCTTGTATCAACGGCAGAAAATGTATTGAAAAATGTAAAGAAACTGCAGCAGGACTATCCGGACTATCAGTTTGTCATTGTTAGCAACGATGCAGACTATGTCAGCACATCTTTGCATAATACCATGGGTACTCTTATTGAAGGGCTTATCACAACGGGACTTGTTCTTTTTTTCTTCCTGCGTGGCTGGCGATCAACGCTGGCTGTTATGATTGCAATACCGACTTCACTTGTATCGACGTTTTTTGTCATGTATGTGGCAGGCTTTACGTTTAACATGATGTCACTTATGGGGATGACGTTATGTGTCGGAATACTTGTTGATGATTCGATTGTCGTGCTGGAAAACATCAATCGACATTTAAAAATGGGCGAGGACTCGATGACAGCAGCCGAGAATGGACGTATGGAGATCGGTATGGCAGCTGTTGCCATTACGCTTTGCGATGTTGCGGTATTCATGCCGGTTGCTTTTATGAAAGGTATGACAGGGCAGTTCTTTCGCCAGTTTGGCCTGACGATTGTTTTTGCAACGCTTTTTTCATTGTTTATTTCGTTCACACTTACCCCAATGATGGCATCACGATTCTTTAAAGGGGGCTTTAATCCACCCAAATGGCGTATTTGGGCATTGATGGACCGGATTGAGGCAGCTGCCATCGACCATTATGAGGGAATACTGCGCTGGAGCCTTGACCATCGTAAGCGTATATTGCTTATCGTGCTTGCTGTTTTTGTTGTGGCAATCAGTTTTATTCCGCTTGGACTTGTTGGTTCGGAATACATGCCACAGACGGATGAAAGCAGTTTTGAGGTCACGGCTGATCTGCCCGTTGGCAAGTCGGCAGAGCAGACAGATCTTGTTATGACAAAGCTTGAAGAAAAATTGCAAACTATACCGGAAGTAAAATACTATCTTACACATGCTGGTGGGCAAAGCTCAAATCAAGGACGTAGTAAGGTACAGCTTTATGACAGGAAAGAACGCAGCCGATCTGTTTGGGAGATTACAAATGAATTGCGCGTTTTTGGTGCGGCGATAAAAAATGCCGATATACGTGTAAGTGAAACGCAATCTTCTGTGGCTGGCGTATCCCAGGGCGGATCGCGTGGCGGTGGCGGTAAACTGCAGTTGGAACTGCGTGGCAACGACTGGGAAACACTTATAAATGCATCGGAAAAAGTACAAAAACTTTTAAAGACAGACGTAAAAGGCGTTACCGATGTCAACAGTTCCTATACGGAAGGCATGCCAGAATTGCAGCTTACAGCTGATCGGGAAAAACTTAGGAGCTATGGCAGTTCACTGGCTGATGTGGATACGGCGTTTTCCTCGGCAATATCAGGGCGTTCTGCTGGTGTAATCGCCAATGATAAACTTAATGATGGACAGGATACAGATATCAATGTAAGATTTAAGAATAGTGATGGTTTTAAAGCCTCGGATATTGCATCAATCCCGCTTAATGTAAGTGGAAAGACCGTATTTCTTGGTGATGTTGCGATTATTAAAAATGGGGTCGGACCTGTCAGTATTCGCCGTGTCAATAAGCAGCGCTCCATCGTTATTGGCGGCAACCTTGATAATCGTCCGTTGAATGATGTCATGATTGATGCAGCGAAGGTTATGAAAGGTGCTGATCTTGGTGATGGCATAACCTATACCTTTAGCGGTCAGGCAACACAGATGCAGGATACGTTCGGTGAGTTATTGTCAGCACTTTTATTGGCGCTTATTCTTATCTATATGCTGCTTGCTGTACTCTATGAGTCGACAATTACACCGTTTATTCGAATGTTTTCGCTGCCGCTTGGTCTTATCGGATCGATTGCGCTGCTTTTCATTACGCATAATACGCTGAATCTTTATTCCCTTATAGGAATACTTGTAATGGATGGGATTGTGGCGAAAAACGGGACACTGCTGCTTGATTATACGCTTACGCTTATGGATCGGGGTATGGTAGCATACGATGCTGTTATTGAGGCTGGACGTGTCCGGCTCAAGCCAATCTTCATGACAACGATTACTATGATGGTTGGTATGCTGCCGACGGCAATGGCCATGACGGAAGGCTCGGAAACACGTGTAAGCATGGCCTGGGTCATTATCGGCGGACTTTTGACATCAACGGTATTTACACTTATCGTTATACCGATTATTTTCCTTTTCTTTGAAAAACATCCAATACCAAGCTGGTGGGGAAGCTTCAAAAGATTAATCGGGAAGGCTTGAGTAAAGATGTAATTCAGAAATAAGAGTGTCATGTAAAAGCGGCACTCTTATTTTTACGGTGAAAATTGGTGGTGTATTGATTTTTTCAAAGCTCGCGTTTTTTTCTTATATCCGATATAATATATTTTATAGACGTGGAGGGATCATATAAATGAATCAAATGAACAGGGTGTTATTGTGAGAAGATTGTTTATGACTTTATGTATGGCAGTTGCTGGAGGTCTGGTGTTTAGTATGCTTCCAATTCCGCTGCCATGGACATTGGGACCGATTGTTGCGGTTTCACTTGCAGCACTAAAGACGGGAAAGCGTGTTTATTGGCCAATAAAAATCAGGGATACGGCACTAATTCTTCTTGGCTATGCTATGGGACGGCCGTTTACGATTGAGACAGGTCAGGCAATCATGTCACAGCTGCCAATTATGTTGTGTGCAACGCTGCTCACAGTTACGGCCGGGATCTTGACAGGATATATTACATACAAGCGCACGGGAATTAATCTTACAAGCTGCCTGCTTGGCTGCGTGCCTGGTGGTTTATCGCAGATGGTTATTCTGGCAGCGGAAATGAAGGATACGGATGCGACGGCCGTAACTATTATGCAGACTGTGCGCATGTTGTCGGTTGTATTCGTAGTGCCGTTTCTTACGATGCACATAGTAGCGCCGTCAAATGCGGGGGGCACTATGGTCTCACAAGTTTTGCTTGCGCCTGATACAACAACAATTATGATTTTTGCAATTGTGGCAATTGTCGGTGCAGTCGTGGGAAAGCTGATTCATCTGCCTACAGCAACGCTTCTTGGACCAATATTGAGTACAGGTGGTTATATTCTCATGACGGGGAATGTGGCACCGCTTGTGCCGGATGTTTATCTTGATGTCGCTCAGATTTGCGTTGGCACTTATATTGGTTCAAGTATAAATCTTGCTAAGGTGCGCCAGTATCATAGTATGGGGGGGAGTCTTTTTGGTGGTGTAGGTTTTGTGCTGTGTGTATCGCTTTGCATGGGGTATGTTGTTGCTGAGATTACAGGTGCGGCCTTTGCTACGGCATTTCTCAGTACGGCACCGGGCGGACTTGCTGAGATGGGGATTACAGCACTTAGCGTTGGGGCAGATATTTCAACCATGACGGCATATCAACTCGTGCGGCTGCTTTTCATCATGCTGGTCTTTCCTTATATAGCAAAAGGCATTGTTATGCTACATGAAAGGAAAAAACGGCAAATTTCTTCGTAAAATTAATTAATAAAAAAGACTTGCATTTTTTTCTGAAATAATTTATAATAATTAATGTTCCTTAGTTGAAGGAACGCAAGCATTCCTTGATAGCTCAGTTGGTAGAGCAATCGGCTGTTAACCGATCGGTCGTAGGTTCGAGTCCTACTCAAGGAGCCATGGCGCGCTGGTCAAGCGGTTAAGACACTGCCCTTTCACGGCGGTTTCATGGGTTCGAATCCCATGCGCGTCACCATTTTCGGGCGATTAGCTCAGCTGGGAGAGCGCCTGCCTTACAAGCAGGATGTCGGCGGTTCGATCCCGTCATCGCCCACCATTTGAATAGTATGCTGTCAAAATAACAGCATGAAATAATTAGAAAGCAGGGCATTTATCTTTAAAGATAGATGCCTTGCTTTTTTGTATGAGAATAGTTGAAAATCATTGATTTTTTATTGAGGCATAGATACAATGGAAAGAATGGATGGAAAGGGTGTATTGAATGAATACAGAAGAACGCCGTGTGAAATTATTGGAACGTTTGGAAGGTGCGACACAGGCCCTTACCGGGACATTACTGGCAAGTGAGCTTAAAGTAAGTCGGCAGATTATTGTAGGTGATATTGGTATTATCCGAGCGATGGGGAAAAATATTTATGCGACACCACGGGGGTACATCATACCGACGGAAGAAAAAGAAAAGAAACGTATCGTTGCAACAATTACGTGTCGTCATGATATGGAAGGACTTCGCCGTGAACTGGAAGTGATTGTCGATAATGGCGGTAAAGTGCGTGATGTTATTGTTGAACATCCGCTGTATGGAGAAATACGCTGTGATCTTTTTCTTTCAACGCGGCGTGATGTCATAAGCTTTTTGCGTCGCATGGAAAAGTGCAAAGCAACGCCGCTGCTGATCATGACAGGTGGAGTTCATCTGCATACAATTGAAGTTCCAGACGAAGAAACAATAAACGTAATCCGCCGTGATCTTCGGCAGGAAGGTATTCTTATCGAAAACGAAAATTGAATGGTGTAAGGAAGCAAAGCGTACGGCAGAAGATGTGGTACGCTTTATTTATAATTCTATGGTATACAGTAAATACTTGCAATTGTCTTGACAGGTGTATATAATGATATCGTGACAAAATAATTGTAAAGACAGGTGTATTGTAAATGGGACTTATACAACGATTGGAACGTATCCCTGTAGGGAAATTTCATTATCAGCTTTTATTTATTACGGGTCTTGGCTGGATGTTTGATGCGATGGATACGGGTATTATTGCATTTGTTTTGCCGACACTGGCAAAAGAATGGTCTTTGACAACTGCACAAATGGGCTTTATCGGCAGCATGGGGCTTGTCGGTATGGCGGTTGGCGCGGTGTTTGCTGGTGAGCTGGCCGATCGCTTTGGACGCAAGCGCATGTTTATGGCAACACTTGTGCTCTACTCGGTGGCGACCGGCCTTTGCAGCGTGGCATGGAGTCTTGAATCGCTTCTGGTGTTTCGTTTTCTGGTAGGTTTTGGTCTTGGCGGGCAACTGCCAGTGGCTGTGACACTCGTTACAGAATATGCACCATCAAAAGTGCGTGGGCGTTTTATTGTTTTGCTCGAAAGCTTCTGGGGTGTGGGCTGGCTTCTTGCAGCTTTGATTTCATATCTTGTTATTCCACGGTTTGGCTGGCATGCAGCATTTATTCTTGGTGCACTTCCGGCACTTTATGTGTATCATATTTTTCATCGTGTACCAGAGTCCGTACGTTATCTTTTGAGTAAAGGACGCATAGCCGAAGCCGAAGTGATTGTCTGTCATATAGAAGAGTCCTGTGGTGTTGTAAAAGTTCCGGATGAAGTGTTTGTGGAGGAACCACTAGCAGAAGTGAACACTGACAGAAATTCGTTTCGTGCGCTTTTATCAGCGGCTTTTATCAAAAGAACACTTATGCTTTGGTGTCTATGGTTTGGTATCGTATATTCATATTATGGTATTTTCACGTGGCTGCCATCGCTTATGGTCAATAATGGTTTTACACAGCTTAAGAGCTTTGAGTATGTCATACTTATGACGGTTGCGCAGCTGCCTGGCTATATTGCGGCTGCTTATTGTGTGGAACGTCTTGGTCGTAAGGGTACACTTGTCGGATTTCTTGTGAGTTGTGCGATTTGTGCATACTTTTTCGGGCAGGCGGACAACCTTACCGAAATTCTTGCCTGGGGCTGTGGTATGTCGTTTTTCAATCTTGGCGCCTGGGGTGTCGTTTACAGCTATACACCAGAGCTTTATCCGACGCGTATTCGTGCGATTGGCTCCGGCTGGGCCGCTGCAATCGGTCGTATTGGCGGAATTATTGCACCAACGGTTGTTGGCATTATGCTGGCAAAACAGGGAAACTTTGGGGATATCTTTGCGATGTTCACAGGAGTCATGATTGGAGTGGCTGTTATTGTTGCTTTGTTTGGAACGGAAACAAAGGGACTCAGGCTTGATGAAATCAGCAAAGAATAACTGTTGTTTTGAAATGGCAGGAAAAAAACCAGGAGACGTGCTTTGTAGTTTCGTCCCGCTTTTTCTTTCGAGTGCGATTCTTATATGGTATAATGGAGTTATAAAATAACTTTTGAATCGTATGGAGGGGAATTATGTCATTTTCAATTTTGATCGGTGCACTGGTAGCCCTGTGGGTTTATCGTGATGCAAAAAAGAAATGGGGCTATAGTAGGAACACGGCATTACTCTGGGCGTTGGGCACCGTGGCCTTCTTTTATATTGTTGTTCCGGTTTATTTCATTTTCGGTCGCAAACTGCAGATGGTAAAGTCAACACCGACCGATACGAGTACCATTGAGGGTGAGGCTGTTGATGTAAGTGAAAAGACAGATTGCCCGATGTGTGCAAGCAAGGTTCCGATAAGCTTTGCTAAATGTCCGCACTGCGGTTATACGCTTAAGTTTCTTTGTTCGAAGTGTGGACGTGATATCGAACGCGGCTGGAAAACGTGCCCGTACTGTGGCGAGCCAGCACCAGAAAAGTAAATGCTGCAAGTGGACATGCCAGAAAATCTGTGATATAATAGCTTTTGTTATGTATGATGTGCGCCCGTGGCCCAGTGGATAGGGCGTTAGCCTCCGGAGCTGAAAGCGTGAGTTCGATTCTCACCGGGCGCACCAATAAAGATTTAATTTGTATCGAAATGATTTTCTCTATGGTTGGATAAGTCATTTTGCTGCTTGGTAATATAGTCTTGGCCCTGCTTTTTTGAGAGCGGGAGAATAGAGCTGTTTTCCGATTTCGTGCTAGTAACACGAAGGGAAAACAGCTCTTTTGTTTGTTGATTGCGTGCAGTATGTATCCGAAATAAATCAGGAATAATTTAGTTCGATTTGTTATTGCGATTTGTGGTAAAATAGTTTCTGTACATTCAAATATTTGTGCGGACTTTTTATTTTATAAGGGGAATTATTTCACGGAAGAGATGGTTTTTTGATTAAAATATCTGGGGTATAGTGAATGTTTTGCCGGAAATCAATAAGAGATAGTAACATAATATTCAG
>JBAYAD010000077.1:0-10958 GCA_041669965.1 Selenomonadaceae bacterium | reverse complement strand
TGAGTACAACACGTCCCGGAATTCCAACAACCGTCGCATATGCTGGTACCGACTTCAAAACAACAGAACCCGCACCAATCTTTGCATGATCACCCACCGTAAACGATCCAAGCACCTTTGCACCGGAAGCAACAACAACATTATTGCCAATCGTTGGATGACGTTTCCCCTTTTCTTTACCTGTCCCGCCCAGCGTAACCCCTTGGTACAGCGTGACATTTTTACCAAGTTCAGCTGTTTCACCAATTACAATGCCTGTACCATGGTCAATAAAAAGTCCTTCACCAATCGTTGCACCCGGATGTATTTCAATACCTGTCAAAAAACGGCAAAAATACGATATCATACGTGGTAAAAGTATCCAGTTTTTTTTATACAAATAATGCCCCATCCTGTACATCCAGATTGCATGCAATCCCTGATAACAGAAAACAACTTCCCATATGCTCCTTGCTGCTGGATCACGTTCAAAGACTACACGAATATCTTTTTTCAATTGAGAAATCAACTTCATCGTATCCCGCCCTCCTAAAAAAACACAAAAAGAGCCCGCATCCCTATTGCAGAGACGCAGGCCCGTGGTTCCACTCTGTTTAGATGATTTCTCACCTCACTCAATACAGTTAACGCCTGTCTACACGTCTGCACCTACTTCATTCAGTGCAACAGTTCACGAGTGCATTTCCGTTATTTCTCCTGCAGCTTTCTCTCACCATAAAAGCTTCTCTGTATCATTTGAAGTAATGTACTTTCCCGTTCATCACCTGTAAATTTATCTTTTTATCAAAGCGTGTTCATAATTGTTGCGATACGCTTAAGGGTTCTTTCACGTCCAAGAACTGCCACAAGACCTGCAAGATCAGGCCCATGCATTTGACCAGTAATGGCAATACGAAGCGGCATATAGACTTTCTTCCCCCCCAGTTTTTTCCCATCAGGCTCCTTTACACCTTTTGTAATTGCCTTGAATATCGGCTGTACGTTTTCCGCACTCACTATCTTTAAAGCATTTAATTCATCTTTAAACATATTGATAACAGCAGCCACCGTTTCGTCTGCCATAATTTCTTTTTCTTCTGCATCCTTTATTTCTATATCATCATTGAAATAAAGCCCTGCAAAATCAACAACTTGCGCAGCATAACTCAGCTGATCCTGAATAACAGAAACAAAATTTACAAGTCCCTTCATTTCATCAGCTGTAAGCTGTCCTTTGATATAGCCTTTTTCAACAAGATGTGGAATCGCCAATAACGTAATTTTTTCCGGTTTTTCTTGCTTTATATAATGTGCATTGATCCAATTAAGTTTATCAATATCAAATACGGCAGGATTTTTAGCTACATGATCCATAGAAAAAGCTTCAATAAGTTCTTCTTTTGAAAAAATTTCCTTTTCATCTTGTGGTGCCCAGCCAAGAAGTGCCAAAAAATTCACGATAGCCTCTGGCAGGTAACCCAACTTCTTATATTGTTCCACCGAAGTCGCTCCATGACGTTTGCTCATTTTCGTATGATCCTTACCAAGGATCAGTGAAATATGTCCAAATATCGGTACAGATAATCCCAATGCTTCATAAAGGACAACTTGCCTAGGAGTATTGGATAAATGTTCTTCTGCACGAATAACATGCGAAATATGCATAAGTGCATCATCCAAAACAACCGCATAATTATAAACCGGCATGCCATCAGCTTTTACAATAACGAAATCGCCAATACCATTTGATTCAAAGCACATCTGCCCACGTACAAGATCCGTAAAACAAACCTGCTGATTTTCAGGTGTACGAAAACGAATAACTGGTTTACGCCCTTCTTTTTCATAAGCAGCTTTTTGTTCTGTTGTAAGGTTGCGGCAATGACCTTGATAAATCGGCATTTTGTTCTGCTTTTTTAGTCCTTCACGTTCCATGTCAATCTCTTCCGGTGTACAGTAACAATAATATGCCTTGTCCTCCGCCAGCAGCTTTTCTGTATATTTTTTATAAATATCAAGACGTTCCGTCTGACGATATGGACCATATTCACCACCAACATCAATACCTTCATCCCAGTCAAGACCAAGCCATTTAAGTGCATCTTTAATGTTTTCTTCCGATTCCTTTGTTGAGCGTACTCTGTCCGTATCTTCAATTCTTAAAATAAGTTTACCATCTTTCTCCTTCTTTGCCAGCAGCCAATTAAACAAAGCGCTGCGAGCACCACCAATATGAAACGGACCGGTTGGACTTGGTGCAAACCGAACCCTAATTTGCTTAGACACTATTCATTACCTCCAAATATTATATAAAATTAATTCTACCAAAAATCTACTCTTTATACAAATATTATTTTAGCTCAATACCTGCCACTGCATAAGAAGAAATCCCTTCTTCACTGCCAGTGAAACCCAGCCATTCCTCCGTTGTAGCTTTTACATTAACCTGATCCGGCTGCAGATACAATACACTTGCTATATTTTTAATCATTTTTTTTACATACGGTGCAAACTTTGGTTTTTGAGCCACAATTGTCGCATCAATATTACCAATACGATAGCCTTTCTTTGTAAGCAGTTCCCCTACATGTTCCAAAAGTATCAGGCTTGATATCCCTTCATAAGCCGGATCCTCATCCGGAAAATGGTGGCCAATGTCACCTAATGCTGCAGCACCAAGCAGTGCATCGGCAA
The DNA here is from genome assembly GCA_041669965.1 of Selenomonadaceae bacterium. Lineage (GTDB taxonomy): Bacteria > Bacillota > Negativicutes > Selenomonadales > Selenomonadaceae > UBA1792. The sequence continues at coordinate 8,285 of JBAYAD010000077.1, read as the reverse complement.
TCGCATGCAACAAAACATCAGCATCAGAATGTCCCTGAAGACCCACTGTATGCTCTATATTCACACCACCAACAATAAGCTTTCGTCCTTCTACTAATCTATGTACATCATATCCCATACCAAATCGCGTCATACATCTGCCCCTTTTTATCTTCTACTACCATCAATGGCGAAAAAGATGTTCTTTCATATTTATTATCACATCAGAAACAACCGCCACACCATCTTTTACCTTCGACAATTTACCATCACGCAAAAAAGCTTCTGCAATAATTAAATCTTCCGGCGTTGTAACCTTAATATTTCTGTACTCGCTTTCCACAACCTTCACCGGTATACCCATCCGTTCAACAAGGCTTGCATCGTCAGTCCCCAAGAATCCATCTTCCTGCGCTTTTTGATACGCCCGAATAATAATATCACGCCGAAACCCTTGCGGTGTCTGTACCGCCCATACAGAAGTTCTGTCCGGTGTCTTTTTTACCACATGATCTTGACTTACAATTTTGACTGTGTTTTTCTCTGGAACAGCCGCAATCGCCGCACCACTCGCTACAGCTTCATTAATTACCGCCTTTATCACCGTCTGACTCACAAGCGGGCGGGCTGCATCATGCACAAGTATAATATCAGTCTTTGGATCAATATAAGAAAGTCCGTTATATATCGAATATTGTCGTTCCGATCCACCCGCCACCACCTTATAAGGTTTTAGACCGGTAACCATCTTCAATATCCGCTTGATAAACCCAACCTCCTCTGGTGCAACCACCACAACAAGTCCATCAACTAATGAACACTGTGAAAAAGTCAACAATGTCCGTACCAGAATTGGTTTCCCCATAAGTTCCAAAAAAACCTTATTAATGCCAGCTTGCATACGATGTCCCTGACCAGCTGCCGGGAAAATAACTGTTACCATTTATTTCTTCCTTCCAAAAATATTATTATTTCTATCATACACAAATCACATCTAAATTAAAAGACCTAATTAAAAAAAGCTGCGGAGTCCCGCAGCTTTTCATTCATGAGTCCTATGATATTTTTGGCTTAGCAAATATCATACGGCCTGCGGCCGTCTGCAATGCTGAAGTAACCTCAACATCGATTGTTGCATTCATATAATGCTTGCCGCCTTCAATAACAATCATCGTACCATCATCAAGATAAGCAACGCCCTGACCTTGTTCCTTACCATCTTTAACAACTGTCACTTTCATATTTTCACCAGGAATCACAACTGGTTTTACTGCATTTGAAAGTTCATTAATATTAAGCACTGGCACGCCACGCAGTTCAGATACTTTATTCAGGTTATAATCATTCGTAATAATTTTAGCACCCACAAGCTGTCCAAGTCGCACAAGCTTCGAATCCACCTCAGAAATATCATCAAAATCGCGATTATCAATTTCAACGATCATACTAGATTCGGTACGAATTCTTTGTAAAATATCAAGGCCTCTGCGACCACGTGTCCGCTTCAATAAATCTGATGAATCCGCTATATGCTGCAATTCCTCAAGCACAAAAACCGGAATGAGCAGTATACCTTCAATAAATCCACTTTTACAGATATCTGCAATACGCCCATCAATAATAACGCTCGTATCAAGAAGTTTATACCCCGGGTCAACCGCCACTTTTTCAGTTTCGACGACATTTGTTTTCACTTCCCGGCTCTTATATTCCTTAAGAAAATGCGGGATGAAATCAAAAATCCCTATAAGTTCCTTACGTTTCTTTATCGTGATATGAACTCCAAGATAACCCAAAACAATGCTAAATACAACTGGAATATAATTACCTATCATTGGTATTTGTGAAAATGCAGTTCCCAGTAAATTTGCTATAATAAGTCCAATTGCAAGACCAATTGCCCCTGCAATAACATCATAAATTGGCATCTTATTGAGCTGTCCTTCCACCCATACAGAAAATCGCGTCAATTTTTTTACAAAATAAGGTGATAAAAAAAGTCCAATAAGACCACCAATAACAGCTCCCACTAATATAAATAAAAGGTTCGCCAACGTAATACTGAAAAGTCCCATATCAATCTTTAAAACTTCTGTACCAATCAAAACTGTGAGTAAAGGACTAGCGAGCTGCATAAGCGCGCCGCCAACAATTATCATTAATCCTGTAATAAAAAACCGTAATACTTTATCAAGCAACACAGACCTGCCTCCTTTCATTTTCCATATAAATACAATTTTATCTTACTAAAACAAATTGTATTTGTCAAAGTGCCAAAAAGCCTATTTATCAAACCCATTATCTGCAAGCAAATCCGTAATCCACTGTTCAACCTCTGCTGGTTTTTTATCACAAGCAAAAACGAGCTCACTGATAAGAATCTGTTTTGATATATCCAGTAATCGTCTTTCTCCACTTGATATTTTTTTGAGTCTGTCTTGTAAAATTAAATTTCTCACGACAGCCGCGACATCACAAATATCACCTGTTTTTATTTTCACAAGGTTCACATTGAAACGTTTATTCCAGCTTCCTGCTACTCTTTGCGGTTCATCCTGCAGGACTTGCTTCACCACATCAACATCATTCTCAGCAATAACATCTCTGAGCCCTATATTGTCCACATTATCTATCGGAATCATTACCTTCATATTTCCCAAAGGCATTTTTAAAATATAATAGGCTTTACTTTCTCCCATGACATTACATTCTTCAATTCCGGCAATAACACCTGCACCGTGCATTGGATACACTATTTTATCTCCTATATTAAGCAAAGACACATCCCCTTTCAAAATAAACTAGACATATCTTCATTATAACATAATAGTTTGTAAAAGTCATTATTTTATCACGTTATAAAAGCACTGTCAATAAAATATCGTAATTTTATGAAAAAATTATGAAAATAATCCATAATTTTTAAAACTCATTGTATTGCGATCCGTAAAGCCTCACTTACATTTTCAACGCTATGCAGTTGGATTGGTAAATTCTTCTCCAGTCGTTCCATATTTTTGCGCGGTAAAATAACATGCTTGAATCCCATCTTGATTGCTTCACGAATACGAATATCCACCTGGTTCACAGCACGAACTTCACCAGAAAGCCCTACTTCACCAAAAATAATTGCTTTAGGCAAAAGCAAACCGTTCCGAAAGCTTGATGCCAAAGCTACACTAAGGCCCAAATCAATTGCTGGCTCATCAATTTTAATACCACCGGCTACTTTCACATAGACATCACATGCACCAATATTTAAATGCACCCGTTTTTCAAGCACCGCCAAAAGCAATTGAATTCGTTTAATATCTACATAATCAGATGTCCGCCGTGGTGGTATATAAGGAGTCTGCGCAACAAGTGCCTGTACTTCGACAAGAAGTGGCCGTGTACCCTCTACAGTTGGTACAACAACGGTTCCTGAGTCTTCTTTAAGATCAGACAAAAACATTTTGGATGCATCTGGAACATCGATAAGACCAACATCCCGCATTTCAAAGAGACCAATCTCATTCGTACTGCCAAAACGATTTTTCACTGCCCGAAGTACACGATACTGTGCATTTCTTTCCCCTTCGAAATAAAGTACCGTATCAACAATATGCTCAAGCACACGCGGCCCTGCCAATGTACCATCCTTTGTCACATGTCCAATGATAAACGCAGCTATACCATTCATCTTTGCTATACGTAAAAGCTCAACTGCACATTCACGCACCTGGCTCACGCTGCCTGGTGCACTCTGTATATCCGGCTTAAATATCGTCTGAATCGAGTCGATGACCAAAAGATCAGGTTTTACCGCAAGAATATGATTTTCTATCGTTTCTAAATTTGTTTCACTTACAACAAGCAATCGTTCTGCCAAAGCATCCAGCCGATCTGCACGCATACGCACCTGTCGTGTGCTTTCTTCACCTGTTACATAAAGAACACAGCCCTTTGTCGTTGCTACATTTGCACATACCTTAAGTGTCAGGCTTGATTTTCCAACCCCAGGATCCCCAACAATAAGGACCATGGATCCCGGGATTATCCCACCACCCAATACCCGGTCCAATTCTCCAGACCCAGTAAAGAACCTTGGCATATCCTCTACTGTAACATCACCAATCGGCTGTGGTTTAACTGCATCCGAAAATCCTATACGTAGTCCCTTTTCTGCTTTTTCCGTTTGAACTTCCTCTACCATCGTGTTCCATGCACCACATCCAGGGCAGCGTCCCAGCCACTTTGGTGTATCATATCCGCAATCCTGACATACATAAACTGTTGTTTTTTTCTTTGCCAAACAATATCATCTCTTTTCGTTCTTAAAAACTCCTGTTATCAATTTTACTAATGACATAAACAGCCATACCAAAGCAATCAGAAAATTCAAGAAGAAGTTCCCTGCTGCATGCACCTTAGAGGACGATGCTAATCTATCATTTTCTATTTTTCTCATCATGCCTTAACATTTTTGCTGGAAATCTTCTCTGTTTTTTTAACAAACTCCAATTTTCCATCCAATCGCTTGACATAAATCGTATCACCGGCTTTAAATTTTTTTGCCAATAAAGCTTCAGCGAGCTCATCTTCAATAAGCCTTTGAATCGCCCGCTTTAGCGGACGTGCACCAAACTTAAAATCCGTTCCCTCTGCAACAAGCTTACCTTTTGCCGCCGGGCTGATTTCCAGACCTATTTCCATATCCGCCAAGCGCCGTTTAACATCGCGAAGAAGAATTTCCACAACTTTAAGAAGATCCTCTTTGGCAAGTGGATGAAATACAAGCGTTTCATCAATACGATTTAAAAATTCCGGTTTGAAAATTTTCCGGACTTCGTCTAATACATGTTTTTTCGCGGTCTTTTCTTTTTCCACCGAAGACAGTTTACCTGTTGCAAAACCCACAGCAGCACTTTCCGGTCTAAGAAAACCAGCCCCTGCGTTTGAAGTCATTATAATTACCGTATTCCTGAAATCCACCTTTCTTCCCTGGCTATCTGTCAAACGCCCATCTTCAAGAACCTGCAATAAAATATTAAAAACATCATAATGTGCTTTTTCAATTTCATCCAGTAAAATAACGGCATATGGCTTCCGTCTTACTGCATCTGTCAGCTGACCGCCTTCTTCATAGCCGACATATCCCGGAGGTGCACCAATCATTCGTGATACCGTATGTTTTTCCATATACTCTGACATATCAAAACGGATCATCGCATTTTCATCACCAAACAAAGCTTCTGCCAGTGCACGTGCAAGCTCTGTTTTTCCCACACCAGTAGGTCCAAGAAACAAAAAGGATCCAATTGGCCGCTTTTCTTCTTTCAGCCCTGCTCTGGCACGTCGTACAGCTTTTGCAACAGCTCTAACTGCTTCATTCTGTCCTACAATACGTTTTTGAAGAACTTTTTCCATATGAAGCAGGCGCTCTGACTCTTTTGCCGCAAGCCGGGATACCGGTATTCCTGTCCATGCAGCAACAGCATTTGCAATATCGTCTTCTGATACAACAATCTGATTATTTTCCTGCTGCTCCCACTTTTTCTTTGCCAACTCAAGCATTTCCTTGATTTTGGTTTCATTATCACGAAGCTCTGCCGCCTGCTCATATTCCTGCGCTGTAATCGCGGCTTCTTTTTCTATCTTATATCTTTCCAGCTTTTCACGAAGTTCTTTTATCTCATCTGGTTGTACCACTGCCGCCAGACGAACCTTAGATGCAGCTTCGTCCATAAGATCAATCGCCTTATCCGGCAAAAAACGATCTGCAATATAACGATGCGAAAGTTTCACTGCCGCTTCTATGGCTGAATCTGTAATCCGGGCCCGATGAAACGCTTCATACTTATCACGGATTCCCTTTAAAATATCAATTGCATCCGCTATATTCGGCTCGCCTATCATAATCGATTGAAAACGTCTTTCAAGTGCAGAGTCTTTTTCAATATATTTTTTATACTCTTTTAAAGTTGTCGCACCAATGACCTGAATCTCACCACGTGACAATGCTGGTTTTAAGATATTCGCAGCATCAATTGACCCTTCTGCTGCCCCGGCACCAATCAATGTATGCATTTCATCAATAAATAGAATGACATCTCCTGCACTTATGATTTCTTCAATGACTGTTTTCATCCGTTCCTCGAATTCACCACGGTATTTTGTTCCGGCTACAATAGATGCCATACTTAAAGATACTACTCGTTTTTCTGCTAACACACGAGGCACAGTACCCTGTACAATACATTGAGCAAGTCCTTCCGCAATTGCAGTTTTCCCGACTCCCGGTTCGCCGATAAGTATAGGATTGTTTTTCGTTCGCCGACTTAGGATCTGAATAACACGCTCAATTTCCTTTTCTCTTCCAATGACCGGATCTATTTTATCCTCTTTCGCCATTCCGTTAAGATTCCGTCCATACTTATCCAATACGGGTGTTGTACTTCGTGCAGCATGACTGGCAGTCCCCCCATCCTTATCGTCCCTATCGTCATTTGCGTCATCTTGCTGGCCGCCAAGCATGCCAACAACTGTCGTACGGACTATATCAAGATCTGCCCCCAGAGAGATAAGAACTCTCGCAGCAATCCCCTCATTTTCACGAATAATTCCTAAAAGAATATGTTCTGTTCCAATATAGCTGTGCCCAAAGGATCTGGCTTCATCAACAGCCAGTTCCATAACACGTTTTGCCCGAGGTGTATAAAAAAAATTAGCATGCTCCGGCATCTCTTTTTCACTTCCCATGACAGCTTCAATACGATTGCGTACTGTGTCAAAATCAATCCCCAATGAATAAAGTGATTGTGCCGCAATACCTTCACCTTCATGGAGCAATCCCAAAAGCAAATGCTCTGTCCCTATATAGTTCTGTTCTAAATCCTGCGCCTCATATTGTGCAAATTCTAGTACCTTTATCGCACGCGCTGTAAATTTGTTATTCATAAAATCACTCTCCAATTGATGTTTCCTTTAATGCCTTACGCACTATTTCTGCACGTTTCTTATCTATTTCACTTTGCGACATATTTTCATTTTCCTGCAAGTTTTGTAAATAATTTGTCCGGCTTGCGACAAGCAGTTCATTAAATATTTCTGGAACAGTTTCCTTAATAATTCCCATATCCATTCCTAAACGAACTTTACTTAAAAACGACAACGCTTCTTTACTAGAAAGACTATGAGCATATTTCAACACGCCAAAAGAGCGCCAAACTTCATCTTCAAGCTTATCCATAGAATAAAGTTTCAATGCTGTACGTGCCCGCCGTTCTTGTGCAATAATCTCTTTTACTGCACTTGTAAGATTATCCACAAGTTCTTGTTCCGTAAATCCAAGTGTAAGTTGATTTGATATTTGGAAAATATTTCCTAAAACCTCTGTACCTTCGCCATAAAGCCCACGTACAGCAAGACCAAGTTGTGGAGAAATATTGATAATACTACTGATCTGCTGCGTAAATACAAGTCCTGGTAAATGTAACATAACAGATGCCCGCAGCCCTGTACCAAGATTTGTCGGGCAAGACGTGAGATATCCCATTTTTTCATCAAAAGCAATATCCACTTTCGCCTCAATTGCATCATCGATTTTTAAGGCTAACTTCAATGGTGTCTTCACATCCAGCCCTGCTACCATACACTGAATTCGCAAATGATCTTCCTCGTTGACCATAATACTGACCTTACCATCATCACTTATAAGAACCTCTCTATGTTGTGAATTCTTTATATGATTATTACTTATAAAATGCTTTTCAATAAGCACATTTTTTTCAAGTTTCGTCAGCTTATCAAGTATGATTTCCTCAAAAGGTTCATCTGTCACATCTTCAATATCTGGTAAAACCGACGCCACTATATTTTGTATCTTCTCCAATTGTGCCAAATCTGCACGGTTTGGAAAAGGAATCCTACAGAAATTCCGGGCAAGTCGAACACGACTTGATAACACAACGTCCCCATCCGCACCACTACCATTCATCCAGGATACATAGGGATTCATAAAAAGTTCTTTTGTCGACATTATTGATCAGCCCCCTGTTCCTTATGTTCTAGTTGCCCTTCAAGTTCACGAATTTGATCTCTGAGTTGTGCTGCCTTTTCATATTCTTCATTCGCAACATGTGCATTGAGTTTTTGACGCAAAACAATAAGTTCGTGTCGGGCATTCAACTCACCACCTGAGCGCTGTGGAATCTTCCCATTGTGTATACTTGATCCATGGATTCGTCGGAGCAACGGTTCAAGCCGCTTACCAAAGGTACTGTAACATACACTGCAGCCAATCTTTCCTGTATGCATAAAATCCC
>JBAYAD010000076.1:0-10989 GCA_041669965.1 Selenomonadaceae bacterium | reverse complement strand
GGCAAATGAGGAAGAGACGTTTTGATCATAAAACAAAACGAAAGAAAATATTTTTGAATTGCGCGTAGTGTAACATATTATATAAAAATTTTTAAAATAAAATAAAATAAAAAATGAAAATTCATGTATTTTGGCAGGAAATAATGTTTTTGTATAGAAGTATAAAAAGTATAATATAGTAAGGAATTTGTAATTCAAATAAAAAATTGCTTCAAAAATTTGGATCGGATAAAAACAGATTTAGCAGGCATAGATGAGGTATAAAGGGACAGCAGATAAAATTATATAGAGAACATGTATGGACAACTGTAGGATTCGAATAAAAAACTTAGTATGGCCACAGTTCAGGAAGTTCTGCCTGGGGCAGTCTTTATGGATTTATATAATGGTTGGATGAGTGTGAACAATTCCGGGGGGGGTTTTTATGAGAAAAACAGAATGTTTGGCAATGATTTTAGCAGGAGGACAGGGAAGTCGACTTGGTGCTTTAACCAAAAAGATTGCAAAACCAGCAGTACCGTTTGGCGGAAAGTACAGAATTATTGATTTTCCTTTAAGTAATTGTGCGAATTCGGGAATCAATAAAGTCGGTGTTCTGACGCAGTATCGTCCATTGGAACTTCATAATTATCTTGGTACAGGTGGAGCGTGGGATCTTGACAAGAAAGATGGTGGAGTGTTTATCCTGCCGCCGTATGCGCGTGAAAAAGGTGCGGATTGGTATAAAGGGACGGCAGATGCAATTTATCAGAATCTCAACTTTATTGATTCAATTGATCCGGACTATGTGCTTGTTCTTTCAGGCGATCACATTTATACGATGGATTATTCCTGGATGATTGAGTCACATAAAATGAATAAAGCAGAAGCGACGATTGGTGTTATTGAAGTTCCGTGGGATGAAGCGCCGCGCTTTGGCATCATGAATACGGCAAAAAATGGACGTATTGAAGAGTTTGAGGAAAAACCAGTAAAGCCTAAAAGCAATCTGGCATCTATGGGGATCTATATTTTTAATAAGAGTTTTTTGAAGCGTTACTTGGAAGAAGATGCAAAGGACAGCGTATCAAGTCACGATTTCGGTAAAAACATCATCCCAAAGATGCTCACGGATAATGCAAGACTTTTCTCTTATGCATTTGATGGATATTGGAAGGATGTAGGAACGATTGAAAGTTTATGGCAGGCAAATATGGATCTTTTGCAGGATGAGCCGCCATTTTCGATGGATGGGTTGTGGAAGATTTATTCAGCAGGGCTTTCGATGCCACCGCATTATATTGGTGAAATGGCAAAAGTGACAACGTCTCTTGTCAGTGAGGGTGCGATGATTTTTGGTGAAGTAAAAAACTCGGTTATTTTTCCGGGGGTGAAAGTTGGCAAAGGTGCACGGGTAACGAATTCTGTAATCATGCCATTTACAACGATTGCAGAGAATGCGATTGTTGATAAGGCTATTGTTGCACAGAATTGCGAGATTTCTGCAGGTGCAAAGGTTGTTGGTGCTGATGGTGCAATTATAGTAATTCCGGAGGGCGAAATTATTCTTTCGGAAGCAGGTAATAAACAGGTCGGCTAATATCTTTGATTTGATCGGAGTGAATTACTAGTGAAAACTGTGATGGGGATTATGAACCTTCAGGAAAATGATGTTTTTATCAAGGAAATGACAGAAAGTCGTCCAATTGCATCTATTCCATTTGCCGGGCGATATCGACTTATTGATTTTGGGTTATCAAGTATGGTGAATTCAGGCATAGACAATGTTGGAATCATGCTTCCGGATAAATCACGATCTGTACTGGATCATCTTCGCTCAGGGAAAGATTGGGATCTTGCACGTCGTCATGAAGGGCTTTTTTATCTGCCGGTAGCACAAGATTGTGATGAAAACCATAAAGGCGATCTGAAAAATTTCTATCGTCATATTGATTTTATTGAGCATAGTATGCAGAAATATGTATTGCTGGTGAGTGGCAGTGTTATTTATAATATGGACTTTTCCAAGGTGCTGCGCTTTCATCAGAATACAGGTGCGGATATTACAATGGTCTATAATGTTGAGGCAGAGGAACAACCGGGAAATGGTATTGTTCTTGAAACTTCAGAAAATGGTTTTGTCAAGGACATTGCGCAGCGGCCGGTTGTATATGAAAATTCAAAGGTGTCTATGGGAATTTATCTTATGGATAAAAGAATTTTTATTGAACTGATTCGAAATGCTTATGAACATGGCGGCTCAGATTTTCTGCTTGATGGTATATTGCGTCAGCATGGTGCTTATAATATCTATGCTTTTGCACATGATGGTTATGTTGCGCGTATTACGTCGACTGTCAGTTATTATAAGGCAAGTATGGATCTTTTGAACCCGGATATTTGGCAGGAGCTCTTTATGAGTGGTGATTTCGTCTATACGAAAATAAAGGATGAAGCCCCTGTAAAGTACAAAAAGACAGCGCAGACACGAAATTCACTCATTGCAAATGGATGCATTATTGAGGGTGAGGTGGAAAATAGTATCTTGTTCCGCGGGGTGAAAATTGGTAAAGGCGTACATGTGAAAAATAGTATCATTATGCAAAAATGTGATTTAAAAGAGAATGCCTTGTTGGAAAATGTCATTTGTGATAAGAACGTAGTGATTACAAAAGGTAAATGGTTGAAGGGTGCTTCAAACTATCCGCTTATTGTCGGGAAAGATATTGTGATTTAATAAATAAAGCCGTCGCGGAGGCGTAAACTTGTGGAAGCAAGAAATTATGTATCTGAGGCGGCTTTCCGTATTTGAAAAAACAATGAAAAACACGGACTTATTCGTATAAAAAGTGATCAAAAATGTAAGGAGTGATACTTTTGGCGATGGATAAAGAAAGAGAACTTAAGGACAATCTGAAGGCAAGATTTATATCAACGGCACATATTTTATGGGGTAAAGATATCGATGAGCTTACAAAAAATGAAGTTTATCAGACTATGGCAGCGACGACTCGTCAGTATATCAGTGAAAACTGGATAAAGACAAATAAATATTATATGGAGCACCAGGATAAACAAATCTACTATTTTTCAATTGAATTTTTACTGGGAAGATTATTGAACAGCAATATAATTAATTTGAATATGAAGCAGGTTTTTGAAGAGGTCTTGAAAGAACTAAATTTTGATATGAAGGACGTTTGCAGCGAAGAACCGGATGCCGGTTTGGGAAATGGCGGGCTGGGACGATTGGCAGCATGCTTCATTGACTCTATGGCAGCACTTGGATTGCCAGGGCATGGATGCAGCATTCGTTATCAGTATGGCCTTTTTGAACAGAAAATTATTAATGGAAATCAGGTAGAGATACCGGATAACTGGCTTAAACATGGTTTTGCCTGGGAATGTCGTAAAACGGACAAGGCGATTGATGTAAAATTTAATGGAAATGCTTATATGAAGGAACAGGAAGACGGTTCTTTGAAGCTTGTTTATGAAGACTATATGATAGTTCGCGGGGTACCGTATGATGTACCAATTGTTGGCTACAAAAACCATACTGTAAATACACTTCGTCTGTGGAATTCTGAGGTAGACAGTGATTTTTCGGATTATGGACTTCTTACACAGGAACAGATGAAAGCAAAAACGGAGTATCGTGATTTTGTCCAAAGCATCACGCAGTATCTTTATCCGGATGATAGTTCCTATGAAGGCCGCCGCATGCGTCTTATTCAGGAATATTTCTTTGTATCTGCTGGTGTGCAGAGTATTGTACGCCATTTTAAGAAAACAACAATGAATATTAACGATTTTGCCAGTAAGATTGCGATTCATATTAATGATACACATCCGGCAATCGCAGTAGCAGAGCTTATGCGTATCTTAATTGATGAGGAAAAAATGGATTGGGATCAGGCTTGGGATATTACGGTGGACACGATTGCATATACAAACCATACAATTATGCCGGAAGCTCTGGAAAAATGGCCAATTGATATGTTCAGGTCGCTTTTGCCGCGAATTTATATGATTATTGAAGAGGTTAACCGGCGTTTTCTTGAAGAAGTCCGTGAGCGTTATCCAGGCGATGAAAGTCGTATTCATGAGATGTCCATTCTGCAGGGTGGTAATGTTCACATGGCAAGACTTGCAGTGATTGGCGGCCATAGTGTAAACGGTGTGGCGAAGATTCATTCGGAAATTTTAAAGAAGATGACAATGAAAGAGTTTAATGAATATTATCCGGGTAAGTTTAATAATAAGACAAATGGGATTACACATCGGCGCTGGCTTATCGGAGCAAATCCTGAACTGGCAAAGCTTATTGATGATACAATCTCGACAAAATGGCGTAAACGGCCGGAAAATCTTGTTGCACTGATTGATTATGCCAAAGACCGTCCATTCCTTACAAGCCTAAATAAAATCAAGCATATGCGTAAAAAAGCGTTTGCGAAATACGTACAGCAGCATAATGGAATCCGGCTTGATACATCGTCTATTTTTGATATGCAGATCAAGCGTATTCACTCATATAAACGTCAAGTCATGAATATACTCCATATTATGCATGTGTATAATATGTTGAAGAGTGATCCTTCTTTTGATATATTGCCAAGTACTTATTTCTTTGGCGGCAAGGCTGCACCGGGGTATTATGTTGCAAAGGAAACAATACGTCTTATTAATGCAGTAGCCAATAAGATCAATAATGATAAATCAATCAAGGGCAAGCTTAGAATTGTTTTTATTGAAAACTTTGGGGTGTCCATTGGTGAGTTGATGTATCCGGCAGCAGATGTTAGTGAGCAGATTTCTACAGCCAGCAAAGAAGCATCCGGTACAGGCAATATGAAATTTATGATGAATGGGGCAATTACGCTGGGAACTCTTGACGGTGCAAATATTGAGATTTGTGATGCTGTAGGAGAAGAAAATTGTGTCATATTTGGTTTAACGGCAGATGAGGTTTTGACCTACTATGCAAATGGAACGTATTCATCCTGGGATGAATACAATACAAATGAGCATATTCGCAGTGTAATGGAACAGCTGGTGAATGGTTTCTATGGTGACGATTTCAGCTCTGTTTATGATTATTTGCGTAACAGCAATGACGAATTTTTTGTAATGAAGGATTTTGATGCCTATGGACTGGCACACAAAAAAATCGAAGAAAAGTATGCCGACCAGCAGGCTTGGCTTACATCTGCAGCAATCAATATAGCACATTCGGGCAAGTTCTCATCGGATCGGACGATTTCTGAATATGCAAAGAACATTTGGAATGTGAAGTCTGTACTTATCCCTTGAGTGGAGTAGAGGAGGAAGGCAATTTGAATATTTCAGATTTGAGTACGTTTGATTTGTATTTATATCATCAGGGAACAAACTGCCATGCATATGAAATGCTTGGTGCACATCTGATGCAGAAAGATGGAAAAGCCGGAGTGCGTTTTTCGGTTTGGGCACCTCATGCAAAATCTGTAAGCGTTGTGGGTGATTTTAATAATTGGGACACAGAAGGCAGCCGCATGGAAAAAATCGACGATGGTGAAATCTGGTGTGTGTTCATTGAAGGACTAAAAGCAGAAAGCATCTATAAATATGCAATAAAACCACAAGAGGGCGCTCATCATATACTCAAGGCTGATCCATATGGTTTTTATGCTGAAAAAAAGCCACAAACGGCATCAAAAGTTTATGATATATCGAAGTATGAATGGCATGATGCCGCATGGTATGAAGAAAAGAAAAAGCATGATTCCTATGGGCGGCCGATGCTTACCTATGAAGTTCATCTTGGTTCATGGCGGCGCACGCTGGATGGTGATTATCTAAGCTATCGTGATGCAGCTGATCAGCTTATTCGTTACGTGAAGGATATGCATTATACACATATTGAGTTTATGCCGCTGTGTGAACATCCATATGATGGTTCCTGGGGCTATCAGGCGACGGGCTATTATGCTGTGACGAGCCGCTATGGCACTCCGGAAGATTTTATGTATCTTGTGGATAAGGCACATGAAAACAATATAGGTATTATTATGGACTGGGTTCCAGGACATTTCTGTAAAGATGAACAAGGTTTGCGTCATTTTGATGGGCAGACGCTTTATGAATCAGATAACGAACAGCGGGCTGAAAACTGGGAATGGGGCACGACGAATTTTGACTATGGACGGATGGAGGTGCAAAGTTTTCTTATTTCGAACGCGATGTTTTGGTTTGAAGAGTATCATATTGACGGACTGCGGATTGATGCAGTCGCTAATATGCTTTACTTAAACTATGGACGAAAGGAAGGCGGCTGGCAGCCCAATAAATATGGTAACTCAGGCAATCTTGAGGCAATGGACTTTATCAGGAAGCTTAATGAAACGGTTTTCAAATATCATCCGAATGCACTCATGATCGCGGAAGAATCGACCTCATGGCCGCTTATTTCAAAGCCTGTTTATACTGGTGGTATGGGCTTTAATTATAAGTGGAATATGGGATGGATGAACGATATGCTCGATTATGTGAGTTTGGAGTCCATTTATCGCAAATGGAATCATGATAAAGTGACGTTTTCCTTTGTGTATGCCTTCTCCGAAAATTTTGTATTGCCGCTGTCACATGATGAAGTGGTTCATGGCAAGAAATCACTGATTAGTAAGATGCCAGGAGATTATTGGCAGAAATTTGCCGGACTTAGAGCTTTTTTCGGTTATTGGATGGCACATCCGGGCAAAAAGCTCCTTTTTATGGGTGGTGAGTTTGCGCAGTTTATCGAATGGAATTTTGATGACAGTCTTGACTGGCATCTCGTGCAGCAATATCCACTACATACAAAGATGCAGAAATATTCAAAAGCACTTAATAAATTTTATTGTGATCATAAACCGTTTTGGCAGGTTGACTTTGATTGGAATGGTTTTGAATGGATCGATTGCAATGACAGTCAAAACAGTGTGATTTCTTTTATGCGTAAGGCAGAAGATATTGATGACTTTATTGTGGTAATTTGTAATTTTACACCAGAGGTTCATTATGATTATCGGATTGGTGTTCCGTATAAGGGGACGTATGCGGAGATATTTAATAGTGATTGTGAAGAATTCGGTGGATCGGGTGTAAAAAATGAAGGTATGCTGGCAACTGAGGAAGTTCGTTGGCAGGAACGAGAACAGTCCATTGTACTTACACTGCCACCAATGGCTACAATTTATTTGCGCCTGAACAATGTAAAAAAAAATAGTAAAAAGTCATTGTCACAAGCTGCAATGATCGAAGGTGAAAAAAAGCTGTCTGAAACATCTGCCAAAAAGACTGTAGCAAAAAAGGCAACGACAAAAAAGGCAACGACAAAAAAGGCAACGACAAAAAAGGCAATGCCTGCGAAAGCAATTAAAAAAACAGCGGCGAAGGTGGAGTCGGCTGGAGCATCGGCAGTGGAAAAGGCAAAGCGAGGAGGCCGATTGGAAAAAGCCGTTACAGCGGAGAAAATTGTGCCTGAAAAGGTAATACGTACAAGGAAAACAGCAAAAAAGACTACGGTAAAGAAGGCTGTAAAAAAGCAGGATTGAACGTGAGTGCACATGAAGCAGAGCGTGCGTATGTTGTAGCGGATGAAAAAATCTGTTTTATATAATTTTACTATATCGGACTGTCGGTGACGAAAATGGTAAATGCTGCCTGTAGTCTGTTAAAGAGTAATTGCGAAAGGGAGGATATAAATGATGAAAGTTCTTTTTGTAGCATCAGAAGTAGTACCATTTGCAAAAACAGGAGGCCTCGCGGATGTAGCAGGTTCTTTGCCCAAGGCACTTAAAGCGCAGGGCATTGATGTACGTATAGTAATGCCAAAGTACGGCGGAATTGCAGAGGAATATACAAAGCAGATGAAGCATCTTACGGATTTTACGATGCCAGTTGCCTGGCGGCAAAAGTACGTTGGCATTGACTATTTGGAATATGAAGGTATCACGGTATATTTTGTCGATAACGAAGAATATTTTAAGCGGGATGGACTTTATGGATATGATGATGATGCGGAACGATTCTCTTATTTCAGCCGGGCTGTGCTCAATATGCTGCCCGCAATTGATTTTATGCCGGATGTTATTCATACAAATGACTGGCATGCCGGGCTTGTAAATGTGTTTTTGAAACTTGAGTATATGGGCGATGAGCGTTATGCATCCATTAAAACCGTGTATACAATTCATAATTTGAAGTATCAGGGAGTTTTTCCGAAAAAAGTAATGTCAGATGTTCTTGGACTTGATCAGAAGTATTTTGAGAATGGAGACTTGGAATTTTTTGATGCAGTTAATTTCATGAAGGGGGGAATCCTTTATGCAGATTATATTACGACGGTTAGTCACACATATGCCCAGGAGGTACAGAATGCATACTTTGGTGAGCAGCTTGATGGGCTGATGCGGGATCGGAAAGACCGACTCACAGGAATTGTCAATGGGATAGACTATGATATCTATGATCCGATGACAGATAAGAACATTTTTGTTAACTATGATGTGAATACGATTGATAAAAAAATTGATAATAAAGTTGCCTTGCAGAAAGAACTTGGATTGCCAGTGCACCGCTCAGTTCCAATGCTGGCACTTGTATCACGTCTTGTTCCGCCAAAGGGACTCGATCTTCTCGTGCGGATTTTGGATGAGGTTCTTCAGCATGAAAATGTTCAGCTTGTTGTGCTTGGTACAGGGGATAAGGAATATGAAGATTGGTTCAGGGGACTTGCCTGGCGCTTTCCCAAGAGAGTTTCGGCAAATATTTTCTTTTCAAATGAACTGGCACAGAAGATTTATGCAGCATCAGACATTTTTCTCATGCCATCCTGCTATGAACCATGTGGAATAGGACAGCTTATTGCACTGCGGTATGGGAGTATTCCGGTTGTGCGTGAAACTGGTGGATTGAAGGATACCGTGCAAGCTTATAATAAGTATACGCAGAAAGGTAATGGATTTGTATTTGCAAATTATAATGCACATGAATTAATGTCTGCAATAAAAAAAGCTCTTGGTGCTAAAGAAAATATGGCGAGTTGGCTGCCAATTGTTCGAAATGCAATGAATACTGACTATAGCTGGAAAGAATCTGCAAAGCAGTATAAGGAACTGTATCTGCGCTTGAAAAGCTAAAAACTGAGGAGAGCCTGATGATACAGGAAAGTGATAAAATGTATCATCAGGTTTATTTTAGTGGAAAAATAAGCCATATATGGAAAGAAAGGAGACAAATGATGCCTACAAAAGGGGAAATGATGCATAATTCCCAGGAGGTATATTATCGCTGCCCGGTTGGAGCAGCAGAAGCGGGAAGTCTACTGCACCTGGGATTAAAAATTAGTTTTACTGAACGAATATCTTCTGTTATTGTAAGGCTCTGGCAGGAAAACTTTGGCGAGCGGCTTGTTGTATTGAAGCCGGATGAGGCGGGAAAAAAGTTAACTGATAAAAAAGTGCGAGATGTATTTTACAGTGCAAAGATTAGAATACCGGAAAAGGGGTGCCTGCTTTGGTATTATTTTATTATATCGACAAGTGCCCGAACGGTGTACTATGGTAATAATCCACAGCATCTTGGTGGTGTGGGGCAGTGTTATGATGGTGTGCCGCCTTCTTTTCAGATAACTGTCTATAATAAAGGTGCAAAGACACCAGACTGGTTCAAGCACTCGATCATGTATCAAATATTTCCTGATCGGTTTAATCGTAAAGGAGATAAGCTTATAGCAAAAAAAGGTGCAGTTATTCACGCAGATTGGGATGATTGGCCATTTTATTATAAAGATGTTGATACAAAGGAAATTGTAGCTTATGACTTTTTTGGTGGAAATATTGCTGGTATACAGGAAAAATTATCGTATCTGAAAGAACTTGGAATATCTGTAATTTATCTTAATCCAATATTTGAGTCGCCGAGTAACCATCACTATGATACAGGTGACTACCATAAAATTGATCCGTTATTGGGGACGAATAAAGATTTTATAGAGTTTTGCAGCGAAGCAGAAAAAACAGGAATACGGATTATTTTGGATGGTGTGTTTAGTCATACAGGCAGTGACAGCCGTTACTTTAATCGAGACGGTAATTATGACTCGGTGGGGGCTTTTCAATCGACGAAATCGCCATATTATGAATGGTATTCTTTTCATAAATATCCTTATGAGTATGATAGCTGGTGGGGATTTTATACATTACCAAATGTAAAAGAAACAACAACATCCTATCTTGATTTTATTATTAATAATGATAAAAGCGTTCTGAAATATTGGATGGGAACTGGTATCAGTGGCTGGCGACTTGATGTCATTGATGAACTGCCAGCATTGTTTTCACAGAACTTTTACAAAGTTCTTAAAGAAACGAATCCAGAGGCCGTTCTTATCGGTGAGGTATGGGAAGATGCTTCTAATAAAGTTGCCTATGGTGTGCCGCGTGAATATCTTTGCGGGCAGGAAATGGACTCGGCGATGAACTATCCGTTTCGGCAGATTCTGCTGGATTTCCTGTTGGGAAATGCAGACGCACAATCTATTGATGCACGGATGCAGAGTCTTAAAGAAAATTATCCCAAAGAAAATTTTTATGTGATGATGAACCTTATTGGCAGTCACGATGTGCAGCGCATCCTGACGCTTCTTGGTGAAGCACCTTTTTATGAAGGTATGCCTGCAATTCAGCAGGCAAAATATCGTCTGAATAATGATCAATTCAATCTTGGTGTAGCACGTGTAAAAATGGCTGTACTTTGGCAGATGACTTTTCCGGGAGTTCCCTGTGTCTATTATGGTGATGAAATTGGTATGCAGGGGTTTAAGGATCCATACAATCGCGGCGCCTATAAATGGAACGAGCGTGATGATTATCTCTATAAGTGGTATAAAAAAGTCATTGCAATGCGCAATACACATGAAGCTTTACAAACAGGTGAATTTATTACGCTGCTGGCAACCGGAGCTGTTTATGCTTACGCACGCGT
>JBAYAD010000075.1:0-11060 GCA_041669965.1 Selenomonadaceae bacterium | reverse complement strand
GTGGAGTGTTGCATTTGGCTAAAAAGAAAACACAGCCCGTTAAGCAAGTCGGCAACTGGGTTTACAGACTGTAGGTAAATATGGTTTATGTTTCCGCAAGAAAGGAAGAAAACATGGTAATACAACAATCTCTGCTTCGCATGAAGCAGGGATTGTTGTATTGTATAAGTTGGTTAATCAACAAGGATTGGCGGCTTATCTTTCGTTCTGTTTATATTGTGGACGCTATGTTATAATAAGTAACAATATAGAACATAGAGGGCTGGTGCAATAACGTGAAGCAGACAAAAGAAAATACAGGAGAACAGATTGCCATTTATTCTCGTAAATCTAGATTTACAGGTAAAGGTGAGAGCATAGAAAATCAAATCGAGCTTTGCAAACAGTATATCCGTCGCCGTTACCCAAATTGCAATGACGAAGGTATCTTGATATATGAAGATGAAGGATTCTCGGGAAAAAATATGGAACGTCCTGAATTTAAGAAGATGATGGCTGAGGCAAGGGAAAAAAAGTTTTCTGCTATTGTCTGCTATCGCCTTGACCGCATAAGCCGTAACATAGGTGACTTTGCCAAGCTGATTGAAGAATTGGACGGCTTGGAAGTTGCCTTTATTTCTATTAAGGAACAATTTGATACTTCCTCTCCTATGGGTAGAGCCATGATGTATATTTCCTCTGTATTTTCGCAGCTAGAGCGTGAAACGATAGCCGAGCGTATACGCGATAATATGCATGAGCTATCTAAGACTGGCCGCTGGCTTGGCGGTATATCACCAACAGGGTATGAGTCTGAGCAAGTGGAGAAGATAACAATAGACGGGAAAATAAAAAAGGCTTGTATGTTAAAAATCATTTCCGAAGAAGCAGAAATCATTAAACTGATTTACAAAGTGTTCTTGGAAACCAATTCATTGACGAAAACGGAAACTTACTTTATTCAAAACGGTTATAAGACGAAAAACGAAAAAATGTTTAGTCGCTTTGCTCTCCGCAATATCCTTACCAATCCTGTATATATGATTGCTGACGAGGATGCTTATGGTTACTTAATCGAAAACGAGGTAGATTTGTTTGCCGAAAAAAAAGATTTTGATAGCGAGCATGGCATTATGGCATATAACCGTACCATTCAAAAATCCGGTAAGACTAACCAAATGCGCCCAATGGGCGAATGGATCGTGGCTGTGGGGAAACATACAGGTCTGATCAAAGGCACGGAATGGATCAAGGCACAGGAATGCTTAGAACAGAATAGTTCTAAGTCTTTCCGTAAACCAAGAAGCAACGTCGCGCTTCTTTCCGGTCTTTTATTTTGCACCTGCGGTGACTATATGCGTCCAAAACTAAGCAAACGGATGGATACACAAGGAGCGTTTATTTATTCTTATCTTTGTGCCATGAAAGAAAAGAGTCGTTCTTATGTTTGCCAGATGAAGAATGCCAACGGAAATATGCTTGATAGAGTTGTGTGTGAAGAAATAAAAAGACTTGGCGCAGACAGTTCAGAATTTATCCGTCAGCTTGAGCTTGGCAAAAAACAACTGGAAGGCAATCATGAAGAATATGACGACAATTTAGAACGCCTGCGCGGTGCGCTTGCTGAGAATGAGAAAAAGATTGCCGAGCAGGTATCGTCACTCTCTATATCGGAGGGTACAGTAGCAAAGGGCTATGTCATTAAAGAAATTGAAGAACTGCATGGCGAGGGTGAAATAATGAAAAGTCGCATTTCTGAAATGGAGAGCCTGACAGCCAGTCATGCCCTTTCTAATATTGAGTTTGATATTATACGTCAGCTGCTCACAACCTTTAGGGAAACGATAGACAATATGAGCGTTGAACAAAAACGCGCCGCCTTACGCACCTTTGTGAAAAGGGTGGTCTGGGACGGCGAGAATGTTCATGTGTATCTATTTGGTTCTGATGACAGTGGTGGTATTGAATTACCGCCAGAAGAATTCCATCAGGGCAACGGTGGTGGAATTACTGAATCTGAGGGGAATACTGCTGAGCCGTTGCGTGAGAATAGCCAAGCCAATACAAGCATTGGAATTAATCGCTAATCGTATAGCGGATGGTGATATTTCAGACACAGACATAGAGATCCGGTCAAATGATGAGATTGGGCGATTGGGGCATGGTTTTAGGAAGATGACACAAAATCTGCAAAATCTCATTCGTAAAATTCTCAGTACGACGGAACAAGTGGCAGCTTCTTCGCAGGAACTAAATGCCAGTGCGGATCAGGCGGCATTAGCAGCAAATCAGATTGCTGAAGCTATTACCGGCGTTGCGGAAGGAACTAATAAACAACTAAACGCGGCCAATAGTACTTCCAGTGTCGTAGAGCAATTGTTTACTAATATTAAAAAAATTGCAGATCATGCTAATTCTGTAGCAGAACAATCGAATCAGGCAGAAGAAAAAGCAAAAGCGGGTGATCAGTCGGTAGCAAAAGCGGTATCGCAAATGAATCGAATAGAGGAAACTGTTGTTGCTTCAGCCCAGGTCGTGGCAAAATTAGGTGACCGCTCTAAGGAAATTGGTTTGATTGTTGATACTATTTCAGGAATTGCGGGACAGACGAATCTTTTAGCACTAAATGCAGCGATTGAAGCAGCCCGCGCAGGAGAACAGGGCCGTGGCTTTTCTGTAGTTGCAGAAGAGGTTCGTAAATTAGCGGAACAATCACAAGAAGCGGCTAAAAAAATTGCGGAGCTAATAGGAGAAATACAAAAAGATACCGATAAAGCAGTTATGGCAATGGACGATGGAACGCGTGAAGTTAAGACAGGAGCAGAAGTTGTAAATGTTGCAGGACAAGCTTTTCAAGAAATTGTTACGCTGGTAACAGATGTATCAGGGCAAATAAAAGAGATTTCTGCATCCATACAGGAAATGGCTTTAGGGAGTCAGCAAATTGTAAGTTCAGTGAAAACCATTGATGATTTAGGAAAAAAATCAGCAGGTGAGTCTGAAAGTGTTTCTGCAGCAGCACAAGAGCAGCTGGCATCTATGGAAGAAATAGCTTCAGCGAGTCAGGCATTGGCAGAACTAGCGCAGAGTTTGCAGGTTGTAGCAAAAGAGTTCCATATATAAGGGTACAAAGTAAAAATCAAAATACCGTTACCAATTGACAGCTTGTCAAGGTAACGGTACTTTTTTTACCTAACGAGTGGTGGTTGTCCAGAGCAAATAAATAAGTTCTATGAAGGGCTTTGAATAATTATGTAACAAAATTAAAACTTGCATGAATAATATGACAAATCTTGTTCTTGTTGGGCACAGGTACAGTCGATATAATGAAATCATGCACAACAGGAAAAAAAGAAGGAGAGGCGATTTTCAATAGTTATCAATGAAAGAAGGCAGGAATTGTTGAAGGTGTTGGAAACAGCCTTTTATGATACACCGCTGACAGTGGAAAAAATTGCCGGGCTGCTCAATACCTCACCACGGACCGTGCGCTACGATCTTGATTCATTGGAGGGAGAATTCAAGAAGAGGGGGTGGAAGCTTTATCGTAAAGCCCGCCGCGGCGTATGGATTGAGCTTGCGGCTGAATCGGAGAAGACCGTTGGAGAGTCAGTGAATGATGCGTATGTATATAGTAAGGAAGAAAGGTGCAATAGTATTATCGTGAATTTGCTGGATGGTGAGGACAGTATATCAATTGATTCTTTGGCACACAAGCTGCAGGTCAGCCGGAATACGCTGCTCATGGATCTTAAAGAAGTACGCAGGATACTGCAAAAACGGAATATTGAATATTATTCGAAGCGTGGTCTTGGCATTTGGGCGGAGGGGGACGAGCAGTCCGTACGGGATATGCTCATTCATATTTTTGCTAAAAGGCTGCATGATTTCAAAAATTTTCCAGTGCGTAAAGATGCGGATGAGATATCGGCTTTGCTTAGGGAATATTCGGCGAACCTGCCTGTAAAAGATATTGCGAAGTTCTTTCTTGCACTTATGCGAAAAAACAAAATTATGGATAATGATACATCAATGAATCGTATGATTTGTGCACTTTTGGTACAGCTCAAGCGGCTGCAGCAGACGTGCAGCATTGAGGATCGTGGTAAAGTTGAATTTATCTCGGATGAAGGGGAATCGCTATGGCAGCTGTCGCAGGAAATTGCAGCAAGCATGAAGTCTTATCATGTTGGATTTGGGGATAGCAAAGAAATCTCTTTTATCATGCGGGAGCTTTTGCATAGCAGAATTTATCTTTTCCCGACAAACCAGCAGCAGGAAATATGGAAAAAAGATGCCAACATGGCGTCGATGGATCTTGCAAAGAGTTTTATCGAGTATGTGCAGATGTGGCTGGGCGATATTTATATGGATGATGATGAGCTTATCTATGGGCTGGCACTTCATCTGCAGCCAGCGGTTGAACGTGCCAGAGCTGGTATTGAGCTGACAAATCCGCTTTTATCGCAGATTCGTCGGCAGTATAGCGATCTTTTTGGCATTGCACTTAAGGCAGCAGAAAAGCTTAGCCAGAAGATGAATATCAAGCTTTCAGATGATGAGATCGGCTATCTGACAATCCATCTTGGAGCAGCGATTGAGCGGCGAAAAATACGTCATGTAAAGAAACTTGAGGTTTTGCTTGTCTGTGGAAATGGCATTGGTACAGCAAATCTTTTGGCAATGACGCTGGGGAATAATATGCCGTATATTCATATAAAAAAGATAATTTCGCTCTATGAGCTGGAATCCTGGGAGCTTTTTGATATCGATATTGTCATTAGTACCGTGTCTCTAAATCTGAAAGATAAGGCCGTGCTGCGTGTATCGCCGATTTTAACGGATGCAGAGATACCGATTATTGAAAACCAGATTCAGTATTTTTATAATAAGAAATTTGCCCCGGAAAAGTTAGAATCATCGTTGCAGATAGAACGGCTCGGGCTTGCTGATATACTTGGTTCGGCGGTCGTCGAGCTTGATGCAGTTGCTGTGGATTGGGAGGATGCTATAAGGCAGTCCGGCCGTCTGCTCGTTAAAAGCGGTGCAGTTGAAGAAAGGTATGTCGATCGTATGGTTCAGTGTGTACGGGAAATCGGTCCGTATATCGTTGTTGGCCCGGGAATTGCAATGCCGCATTCACGCTGTGAAGACGGTGTGAAAAAGGTTGGTGTGAGCTTTATTCGACTGACTGAACCAGTGTGTTTTGGCAATGAAGTAAATGATCCTGTTGATCTGATTTTTGCTTTTAGCACTGTGGATGAAAAAGCACATTTGAAAATCATGGAGGATCTATGGAAAATCTTTACGGATAAAACCGCACTGGAATATTTGCGAAAATGCAAGACGAAAGAGGCTGTTATCAGCTTTATCCGGCAGCAGTAGGCTGCTTTTCAGGGGATGAGAAATAATGTTGGCAAACTATATAGATGAAAGGTGCATTCGTACGAATGTCAACTGTAAAAATTGGCAGGATGCCATAAGAGCCGGGGCAGATCTTTTATTGCAGGCGGTTTGTATTGAGCCTCGCTATATCGAGGCAATTATCCGTCATCATAGAGAGCTTCCGTATATGGTTATTGCGCCGGGAATTATGCTGGCTCATGCGCGATCAGAGGAAGGTGCACTGGCGGTTGGGATCAGCATAATTACACTGGCTGAGCCGATTATCTTTGGCAGCGAGCTGAACGATCCGGTGAAGCTGGTTATTACACTGGCAACAACGGATGGTGAAAAGCATATGGAGCTTTTGGCATCGCTTATGGAGTTTTTAATGAAGGAAGAGCTGGTTGGACGGCTTATGGCGGCAAAAGATGTTGCTGAAGCGGTTACTATAATCAAATCATAAAAGGAGAGAAAAATTATGAAAATTTTAGTATGTTGTGGCAGTGGTCTGGGAAGCAGTTTCATGATTGAAATGAACATCAAGAAGGTCCTTGTTGAGCTTGGCGTAGAAGCAGAAGTCAATCACAGTGATCTATCATCTGCGGCTGGTATCAAGTCGGATATTTATGTTGGTACACGCGATATTGCATCGCAGCTTACGTCGCTTGGGGGTATTGTTGTTTCATTAAATAACATGATTGATAAAAAGGAACTCAAGGAAAAAATAGCAGAAGCGATTGAAAAAATTAAATAGGAGGCTGATTTTACATGTTGAAATTTATACTTGATATATTGAGTGTACCGGCTGTTCTTATTGGTATTGTCTCGATGATCGGCTTGATTGCGCTGAAGAAAAGCACCTCGGATATACTGAAGGGAACGATTAAGACCATTATGGGGGTTCTTATCCTTGGTGGTGGTGCAGGTGTCGCTGTTGGAGCATTGAGTTTCTTTGGTACAATGTTTCAGCAGGGATTTGGGATTACAGGCGTTGTACCGCATAATGAAGCCATTGTTGGTATGGCACTTAAAGAATATGGTACCCAGACGGCACTCATTATGGCTTTTGGTATGGTTGTCAATGTCCTGATTGCACGGTTTACACCGCTTAAGTATATTTTCCTTACAGGTCATCATACTCTTTATATGGCGTGCATGATCGCGGCAATCCTTGTTGTTGGCGGCGTGCAGGGCCCGACTCTTGTCATAGTAGGCTCACTTATTCTTGGTTTTATCATGGCTCTTTTTCCGGCAATTGCACAGCCAACAATGCGCAAGATTACAGGAACTGATGATGTTGCCTTTGGTCATTTCGGAACAATCGGCTATGTTTTCTCGGCTTGGATCGGGTCGATTGTTGGTGATAAATCGCATACGACGGAAGATATTAAATTTCCCCAGGGACTTACCTTTCTGCGTGACTCGTCGATTGCAATTGCTCTTGTCATGCTTGTGCTTTTCCTTGTTGTAGCAGTTGCTTCGGGTCCGGCTTTCGTTGAAGAAAAACTCAGTGGTGGTCAGAACTTCCTGGTGTTCTCGGTTATTCAGGCAATTACGTTTGCTGGTGGTGTATATATTATCCTCGCCGGTGTACGTCTGATTCTCGCTGAAATTGTTCCGGCATTTACAGGAATTGCGACTTCACTTGTACCAAATGCGAAGCCGGCAATTGATTGCCCGGTTGTTTATCCGTATGCACCGAACGCTGTACTTATCGGTTTCCTTTCCAGCTTTGGCGGAGGTATCGTTGGAATGGTTATTCTGCTTCTTATGGAAAGCTCTTTTCCGGGACTGCCAATTATACTGCCGGGTGTTGTACCGCATTTTTTCTGCGGAGCAACTGCAGGTGTATTTGGTAATGCAACAGGTGGTTTGCGTGGCTGTATATGGGGCGCGTTTGCCCAGGGGCTGCTCATCACGTTCCTGCCGGTATTGCTCATGCCTGTTCTTGGGGGTCTTGGTTTTGCCAATACGACCTTTAGTGATGCAGACTTTGGGGTTGTCGGAATACTTCTTGGCAACATTTTGCAGTTCATTAAATAAAAATTGATTTTGTTGGGACTGCTGTGTCAGGCAGCAGTCTCTTTTTAAAGGAGTGTGCAGATTTGAATACAATAGAACTCGAAAAAATTGCAAAAAAAATTCGGATTGATACAATGAAAATGATTTACAAGGTAAAATCCGGTCATCCGGGTGGGGCCCTGTCCATCGCGGATCTTCTGGCCGTGCTGTACTTTGATGAGATGAATGTGGATCCCAAAAATCCTCAGATGCCGGATCGTGATCGTTTTGTCTTGTCGAAAGGGCATGCAGCAACTTCACTTTATGCGGCGCTTGCAGCCAAGGGGTATTTTGCGCGGGAAGAACTCTGGACATTGCGTCAGTATCAGTCGATTCTGCAGGGGCACCCGGATATGAAGTCAACACCGGGGCTGGATATGTCTTCCGGATCACTGGGACAGGGTCTTTCTATTGCCAATGGTATGGCACTTGCGGCAAAGCTGCAAAAGAAGGCGTTTCGTGTCTATGCAGTCCTTGGTGATGGTGAACTTGAGGAAGGGCAGATTTGGGAAGCGGCAATGACGGCACCGCAGTTTGGACTTGATAATATCGTTGCGATTATCGATGAAAATGGTTTTCAGATCAATGGAACAACCGATGAAGTCATGAAGGTTGCATCCATTGAAGAAAAGTTCCGGGCGTTTGGCTGGAATGTGCTTTCCATTGATGGTAATGATATTACTGCAATTAAGAGTGCTTTGCAAAAGGCAAAAGAGTGCAAAGGTCAGCCAACGGCAATTGTAGCGAAAACGTTGAAGGGCAAAGGGGTTTCTTATATGGAAGGCCGTTGTGAATGGCACAGCGGTGTGCCAACTGAGGAGCAATATCAGCTGGCAATGCAAGAGCTGGGAGGTAATGAATAATGGGAACAACAATGCGTGAGGTTTTTGGCAGGACACTGCAGTCAATGAAAGATGATCCAAGGCTTGTGGTGCTGGATGCAGATCTTGGTTCAGCAACAAAGGCACTTATGTTCAAGAGTGTTTGTCCGGAACGCTATATCGATGTTGGTATTGCTGAGCAGGATATGGTGGGAATGGCAGCTGGGTTGTCAACGTGTGGTATGATACCGGTAGCATCGTCGTTTTCTGTATTTATTACGGGTCGGGCGTTTGATCAGGTACGTAATACCGTGGCCTATGGAAATCTCAATGTAAAGCTTGTAGGCACACACTGCGGTGTGAGTGTTGGCTATGATGGAGGTTCACATGAAGCTGTTGAAGATCTTGCAATCATGCGGGCACTGCCGAATATGACCGTGCTTTGCTCCTCTGATGCACGGGAAACGGAAGCGATGGTACGTGCTGCCTATGATTATAAGGGGCCGGTCTATATGCGGATTAGCCGGATTGGTGTGCCGGATTATCACAAACCGGAATATGTATTTAAAATTGGCAAAGGAGAAATCCTGCGTGAGGGAAAGGCTGCAGCAATTGTGGCAACGGGTATTATGGTGACGGAAGCGATTGAAGCAGCAAAATTACTAGCGGCGGAAGGCATTGAGGTTACAGTTGTAAATATGCCGTCGATCAAGCCAATTGATAAGGAACTGCTCATGCGGGTTGCCAAAGAAACGGGCGGCGTTGTCACGGCAGAAGAACACAATGTTGTCGGCGGACTTGGCTCGGCAGTAGCAGAAGTTCTTGTCCGGGAGGCACCCGTACCGATGCGCTTCGTTGGCATTCAGGATAAGTTCGGCTGCTCTGGTAAACCAGAGACCTTGCTGGAGGAATATCATTTAAAGGCACAGGATATTGTTTGTGCCGTAAAGGAAATTGCAAAAGCAGCAAAATAAGTATAGAGATTGAAAATGGAGATCGTGCCGGAAGGTACAGGTCTCTATTTGTTTTGCCGTGTGTATAATAAATGTTGCTGACTTTCAGAGGTGTCGTGTATAATAGAAAAAAAGATAGAGAAACGGTGATATAGATGAAGGCGTTTATTTTTGATATGGATGGTGTTATCATTGATAGTGAACAGATACATGCAGAGGTGAAGATGCAGACCTTCCGGCATTTTGGACTGCCGTTTGATAAGGCAGAGCTTGTTCATTATACGGGACGAACAAGTCAGGCTCTTTTTGATGAAGTTATTGCCGCACAGCGGCGTACGGATGTTACAGCAGATGAGATGGTTGCTTATAAGCATGGACATTATTTGGAAATATTGCAGGGTGATGCCTGTGTAAAACCGATTGCAGGGATTGTTGATTTGCTGGATGGCTTAAAGAGAAAAAGGATACCAACAGCACTTGCATCTTCGGGTGGGCGCGTTGTTATTGATGCCGTTCTGGAAAAGCTGGAGCTGTCGCCGTATTTTCAATCGGTGCTGAGCGGAGCGGATTTGCCGAAGAGCAAGCCGGACCCGACAGTCTATCGTGTTTCGGCAGAACGTCTTGGGGTAAAACCGCCGGACTGTGTGGTATTGGAAGATGCAGCATCAGGAATTGCTGCAGCGAAGGCGGCCGGTATGTACTGTATTGCTTATCATAATCCAAATTCAGGGGAACAGGATTTATCACAGGCGGACAGAATTGTTGATCGTATTGACGAAATCGATATCGATTTTTTGTTGTAAGCTGCAAAGAGTGCCAGAGGTGGCATTCTTTTTTTGTGCAGATAAATTTATACAGAGTTGTGTACCAGGTGTCGGCTAAAATATTGATATAGGAAAGTAAGTATAATAAAGTGAAAAATAGCAAACGTTTACCAAATTATTTGTGAAAATTTGCTTAATTATAACACTTTTGCTTATATTTATAGTAAAATAGAAATCGATGGATGCTGGAGTAGATTTTGGCACAAATAAAAATTATAAAATGGGGGTTTTTTTATGAGTATGATTACAAAAAAAGATTTTGGTCAAACAAAGGATGGTGCGGCTGTAGATCTTTATACAATTCGCAATACGAAAGGAACAGAAGTAAGAATTTGTACCTTTGGCGGTCATGTGCAGGCAATTCGCACGATTGATAAGAATGGTAGATTTATTGATGTTGCATTAGGCTATGATGATATTGCATCCTATGAAAAAGAGAACCAGCATATTGGTGCACTTATCGGCCGTCATGCCAATCGCCTGGCAAAGGGGAAGGTTACAATTGCTGGCAAGGAATATCAGCTGTATCGTAATGATGGAAAGAATCATCTGCATGGAGGCAAAGTCGGTTTTGACAAGAAGTTGTGGCAGGCACAAGTAACAAAAAGTGGCTTGAAGCTCACTTATACAAGTCCGGATGGTGAGGAAAATTATCCGGGAACGCTTAGTGTTACGGTCGTCTATGCCTTGTCAAATGATAATGAACTCAGTATTGACTATACGGCGACAACGGATGCAGATACCATTTGCAATCTTACGAACCATACGTATTTTAATTTGGGCGGGTATGCGAGTGGCTCGATTCTTGATCATACGCTTCAGCTTTTTGCTGACTCCTATACGGAAGCCGATGCGGAAAAGCTGCCAAATGGAAATATACGATCGGTAAAGGGAACACCCCTTGATTTCCGTCAGCCAATGCGTATGGGGGTACATATTGATGATGACTTTGATCAGTTGCGATTTGCTGGTGGTTATGATCATAACTGGGTTATCAATGATACACCGCTCAATAAGGAAGAAACGATTGGATCTTT
>JBAYAD010000074.1:0-11073 GCA_041669965.1 Selenomonadaceae bacterium | reverse complement strand
TTACAAATGGCATGAGCAACTATCATCGTGATTCAAAGATTGCCAATGCAGCTTTGCTTGTTACGGTATCACCGCAGGACTTTGGGACAGATGTGCTTGCTGGTATAGAATTTCAACGGAAATGTGAAACGCTGGCTTTTCAATGTGCAGGGCGTAATTATTATGCACCAGTACAGACCGTCGGTGATTTTTTGAGTGGGCGGAGCGGATCAACAAACTTTTTAACAATTCCCACATATATCCCGGGAGTTACTGCAGTTGATCTGCATAATTGTCTGCCTAAAGTTGTTACAGATACGTTGTCCTTAGCTTTGCAGTGTTTTGATCATAAAATTAAGGGCTTTGCTGATGAAGGTGCAGCTATGACAGGTGTTGAGACGCGTTCATCGGCACCGTGCAGAATTCTTCGGGGGCCTAATTATGTATCAGAGAATACACTGGGACTTTATCCGATGGGTGAAGGTGCTGGTTATGCAGGGGGCATTATGAGTGCTGCAATTGATGGAATAAATACGGCACTTGCTTTTATACAGCAAAATGAGGCATAATATAAATAAATATTGGAAGCTTGGGGGAGAAAAATTCATGGCTAGACTTTTTGGAACGGATGGAGTTCGTGGTGAAGCGAATATAGATCTTACACCGGAACTTGCTTATCGTCTGGGTAGGGCTGCTACACTGTTTTTTGGAGAAGGTAAGGAAGAACAACCGATTATTCTTATTGGTCGTGATACACGTATATCAGGGCAGATGTTTGAGTCAGCACTTTCAGCAGGTATTTGCTCAGCTGGAGGGAAGGTTGTTGTTGCCGGAATTATTCCGACACCAGCAATTGCATATTTGGCAAAAAAAATGAAGGCACAGGCAGGAATTGTAATATCAGCATCGCACAATCCGTTTCATGATAATGGCATCAAGTTTTTTGGTGGCAATGGATATAAATTGCCAGACGAAGTAGAAGATGAACTGGAACGTCTTGTTCATAATATTGAACGGGAAGATGTCCTATATCGTTCAAGCGCTATGGAAATTGGTACAGTGGAATATCGTCATGATCTTGTTAAAGAATACATTGATTTTGTCCTTAGTACGGTTGAAGTAAAATTTGATGGACTAAAGGTTGTGGTTGACTGTGCAAATGGTTCTTCCTATGAATCAATGCCAACAATACTGCGTCGGCTGGGAGCAGAGGTTATTGTTCTCAGTAACAAACCAAATGGTGTGAATATTAATGATAGTTGCGGCTCGACACATCTGAAGGCTTTGCAAGAGGCTGTTGTTGCAAACAAAGCGGACTTTGGTATTGCCCATGATGGTGATGCGGATCGCTGCCTTTGTGTTGATGAAAAGGGTGAAATCATTGATGGAGATCGTATTTTGGTTATGTGTGCAGTGGAAATGATGAACAAAGGTATACTTAAGGATAATACGGTCGTAACAACGGTTATGGCAAATATTGGTTTTCATGAAGCAATCAAAAAGGCTGGCGGGCATGTAGAGATTACAAAGGTTGGTGACCGCTATGTTCTTGAAAACATGCTGGAGCATGGATATAATCTTGGTGGTGAACAGTCTGGACATATTATTTTTACAGATTTCAGTACGACTGGGGATGGACTTATTACAGGATTACAAGTGCTTTCATCAGTAAAGCGCAGCGGTAAGAAGGCTTCGGCATTATCTGGACTTATGACAAGCTATCCACAGCTTCTTGTAAATGTTGTAGTCAAGAGTAAGGAAGGCTGGGAAGACAATCAGAAAATCAAGGATGCTATTATTGCGGGTGATGCGGAACTTGGTGAAACGGGACGTATTCTTGTGCGTGCATCAGGTACAGAGCCGCTAATTCGTGTCATGGCAGAAGGGGAAAATCAGGGGCAACTTAATGTACTTTGTCACAAAATTGCAGATGTTGTCAAAAAAGAGCAAGACTAATGCTTGACTATTCGATGAATATACATTAAAATATGAACGTACAAAGGAGCACACCTTGTGTTCCTTTGTTTTTTATGAAAACATTCAAATAGATTTCCTGTTGTCTATAATGGATGGTTGTGAGGTGAAGGGGACTTTTACGGAAAAGACGTTGTCTTAGCGCTAGCTCTTGTCTGTGGGACAAGAGGACGAGGAAGAGGTTGTCGAATTATCAGCGGATGCCTCTCGGCCGGATCGGGTCGATAAAAGCTGTCAAACCTGTAGGGTGACCGGCAGAACAACGCAGTGTACAAAGATCAAAGAAACGGGATGCGGATCAGAATGATGGTTCTTTTTATTTTTGTATAAAATGGGGGTATTAATTATGTGTGGTATTGTTGGATATGTAGGTACAAAAAATGCAACACCGTTTCTTATTGAAGGATTAACGAGGCTTGAATATCGTGGGTATGATTCAGCTGGAATTGCTGTATTTGATGGTGAAAAAATTGATGTGGAAAAAAGTGTAGGCCGTCTCGTTTCACTTAAAGAAAAAATTGCGGGTCATGAACCGCAGGGTGTAATTGGTATTGGTCACACAAGGTGGGCAACACATGGCCGTCCATCGGATTGTAATTCACATCCACATACGGATTGTTCAGGTGATTTTGTTGTTGTTCATAATGGTATCATTGAAAACTATATGGCGATTAAAGAAGATCTTCTGAAGAAAGGCCATGTATTTAAATCGGAAACAGATACAGAAGTTATTGCACATCTTTTGGAAGAACTTTATAAGGGCGATTTTGAAGCCGCGGTTCGTGAAGTTCTTACCTATATTAATGGATCTTACTCATTGGTGTTTATGTCGAAGAACGATCCTGATCGTTTGATCTGCACCAAACAGGACAATCCGCTTGTTATAGGTCTTGGGGATGGTGAAAATTTCATTGCATCAGATATTCCGGCAATTATTGCGCGGACTCGTCGTACGTATATTATTAATGATGGCGAAGTGGCTGTTGTTAAAAAAGATTCGGTTTGGATCACAAACCGCGAGGGAAAACCGGTAACAAAGAAAGTATTTGAAGTGAACTGGAATGCCGAAGCTGCTGAAAAGGGTGGCTACGAGCATTTTATGTTGAAAGAAATTCATGAGCAGCCAAAAGCGATTCGGAATACAATTTCACCGCGTTTGTCAAAAGCAAATGATGCAGTTATACTTGATGAACTTAAGTGGAATGAAGAATATCTGGATTCTTTCCAGAAAATCTTTATCGTAGCCTGTGGTACAGCATATCATGCTGGACTTGTCGGTAAATATTATATTGAAAAGCTCGTACGGATTCCAGTTGAAGTTGATTTTGCATCGGAATTCAGATATCGTTCACCAATTATTGATGATAATACATTGACGATTGCTATCAGCCAGTCGGGTGAAACAAGCGATACGCTGGCAGCGCTTAAGGAATCGAAGCGTCTTGGGGCTAAAACACTGGCCATTACAAATGTTGTCGGATCTTCTATCGCGCGTGAAGCTGATCAGGTTATTTATACATGGGCGGGTCCGGAAA
Organism: Selenomonadaceae bacterium; assembly: GCA_041669965.1. Lineage (GTDB taxonomy): Bacteria > Bacillota > Negativicutes > Selenomonadales > Selenomonadaceae > UBA1792. The sequence goes on along the minus strand of JBAYAD010000074.1, from coordinate 7,585 downwards.
TTGCTGTAGCTTCGACTAAAGCCTATACAACACAGCTTGTTACTGTCTTTATGCTCGCAATGTACATGGCAGGAATCAAGGGAACGATAACAGCGCAGCGGACAAAGGAACTTCTTACGGACCTTCGTCAGGTTCCGGCGCAGATTAGTGAAACATTCGAAGATGTTGAACCAATTAAGACATTTGCCAAGGAATATGGTTTTTGCGAAGATGTATTCTTTATTGGTCGTTCACTTGATTATGATGTAGTGCTTGAAGGTGCATTAAAACTCAAGGAAATTTCTTATATCCATGCTGAAGCGTACCCTGCTGGTGAACTTAAACATGGAACACTCGCGCTTATCATTGAAGGTGTACCTGTTATTGCAATTGCCACACAGAAAGCAGTTTATGAAAAGACGTTGAGTAATATTAAGGAAGTCAAGGCACGTGATGCTATTGTTATTGGTATTGCAGCCAGGGACGATACGGAACTTGAAAAATATGTCGATCATGTAATCAAGGTGTCGCAGACGGATGAACTACTCATTCCACTGCTTACGGTTGTGCCACTGCAGCTTTTAGCATATTATACAGCGATTACAAGAGGATCCGATGTCGATAAGCCACGTAATTTGGCAAAGTCTGTAACAGTAGAATAAAGTAAACAGCACAGAGCTGCCGCGTTTGCGGGGTTCTGTGCTGTTTTAATATAAATTTTAAATTATGTTGTGTAGAGCCGTCAATGTGTTTGAATTATTTGCTGGTCTTTATTGATCATTGAATAATGATATGAAATACTTTCATAATAAAAAAATGAACTCTTGACAAATATGAGATGAGAACGTATCATATATAACAATATCTTTAGAAAATCATTTGCATTATCCAAAAAAGTTTTCGGGGGATTCAAAACGGCTTTAAAAATTTTAAAAGAAAAGAAGGGGTTAGGTTGGCATTTTATTTTAAAGAAGCATCACATACATTTGGAGAGTATTTATTGGTTCCTGGCTATTCCTCGGAAAAATGTATTCCAGCAAATGTTTCTCTTAGAACACCACTTGTAAAGTTTAAAAAAGGTGAAGAACCAAAGATCAAAATGAATATTCCAATGACATCTTCAATTATGCAGGCTGTATCGGACGACAAGATGGCAATTGCTTTGGCTAAAGAAGGCGGCGTATCTTTTATTTATGGTTCACAGTCTATTGAAGATGAGGCTGCTATGGTGTCCAGAGTGAAAAATTATAAATCTGGTTTTGTAAGCAGTGATTCAAATATTAAGCCAACAACGACACTGGAAAGAATTCTTGCAATAAAAGAGGCAACAGGTCACTCGACAATGGCAGTTACAGAGGATGGAACACCGACAGGTAAGCTGGCTGGTATTGTAACGAGCCGCGATTATCGTATAACACGTATGAGTATGGATACGAAAGCCGAGGTTTTCATGACACCGTTTAGTAAGCTCATTTATGCAGATGCGGATACGACGCTGCCGGAAGCAAATGATCTTATATGGAAGCATAAGCTGAATATGCTTCCCCTTATTGATAAAAATCAACGTCTGCGTTATATGGTGTTTAGGAAAGATTATACGGATAATAAGGAAAATGAACTTGAACTTATTGATGTAAACAAGAGTTATGTTGTTGGTGCTGGTATTAATACACGTGATTATGCAACACGTGTCCCGGCACTTCTCGCAGCAGGAGCTGATGTTCTCTGTATCGACTCTTCAGAGGGGTTTTCTGAATGGCAGCGTATTACACTTCAGTATATTCATAAGAATTTTGGTGACGATGTTAAGGTTGGTGCTGGTAACATTGTTGATCGTGAAGGGTTTCGTTTCCTTGCTGAATCGGGTGCAGATTTCATTAAAGTTGGTATTGGCGGTGGTTCTATTTGTATCACGCGTGAAACAAAAGGAATTGGGCGTGGTCAGGCAACGGCACTTGCTGACGTAACAAAAGCGCGTGATGAATATTACGAAGAAACGGGCATCTATATTCCGGTGTGTTCCGATGGTGGTATTGTTCATGATTATCATATTACACTTGCACTTGCTATGGGGGCTGATTTTATGATGCTCGGCCGCTATTTTTCCCGCTTTGATGAAAGCCCAACGGATAAGGTCAAAATCAATGGGAACTACCTTAAGGAATATTGGGGCGAAGGTTCTAATCGTGCAAGAAACTGGCAGCGGTATGATCTTGGCGGCGATAAAAAACTTTCTTTTGAAGAAGGCGTTGATTCCTATGTACCATATGCTGGTTCATTGAAGGATAATGTTCATATCACACTGAGCAAAGTTCGCTCGACGATGTGCAATTGCGGTTCACTCAATATCAAGGACTTCCAGAAAAATGCGAAACTTACGCTTGTATCTTCGACAAGTATTGTCGAAGGTGGTTCGCATGATGTTATTCTTAAAAATAAATTTTCGCGTGATTAAGCGTTAAAGAAAAGCAGAAGAGAAAACCTGCGGAACATAGATTCATCTGTGTTTCGTAGGTTTTTGTGTTATAATATTTGAGAGAAATATTTAGTTGTTGGGCAAAAAAATTATGATGTTTATTGTTTGTAGTATGACATGGTTTGAGCTTCAGTATATTTTGTGCCTGATTGTAGTAGATATATGAATTATTTGTTTTGCGGGATTTTTAGTGCATTCCCCCAAACTTCACATAACATATCCATATGCCAGCGGGCATTTGCCGGACTGGTTGATGGAAGGGAAATGAACGTAATGTTTGTATTTTTAAGTAATTCTTTGTTGTGTTTTTTAAAGGCTTGAAAGGATTTATTTCCATTGAAACAAATTTTTTTGATTTTAGGATATTGGCAGAGCAGATGGTTAAAATCATTGGCTTTTTCATTTATGATTGCTGTATCAAGACTGCCGGAACGCTCACAGGTTTCAATGGAATCCCATAAAGCAATATGATGTTGGATCAACAGAGAAAGACGTGCAGCGTAAGCCTCAGGAACTGTAGGATAGCCAAGCAGAGAGATAAGAAGCGGCCAAAAACGATTTTGTGGGTGTGCATAGTATTGCTGTTGTTCCAGTGAGGTGATACCTGGCATAGATCCAAGGATGAGCAGGGTGCAATTTTTATCGATGCTTGGTGAAAAGCCGCTGCAGAAGTTGTTTTTTTGCATAATAGGTCTCCTTTTAAAATATAGTTATAAGTATATTCTTTTACTATAAAAGAATTTCAGCAGTTTTTCAATATATGGTTCTATAATAAAAGAAAGATTTGTATGCAGGAAGGAGAATTTTAGTATTATTTTTATAGATGTACAGGAGGAGTTTTATGCGCGTTTTGTTGGCAGAAGATGATAAAAGACTAGGGAACCTTATAAAATATATGCTTGAACAGAATGACATTTTTGTAGAATGGGTCATAAGCGGAGATTTAGCATATGAATATGCAATGTATGACGAGTATGATATTCTTATTCTTGACTGGATGATGCCAATTGAAAGCGGGGTAAGTGCCTGCAAGCGTCTTCGTGAAAATGGCTATGAAAAAGCAGTGCTTATACTGACCGCAAAGGATGCTGTCGAAGATCGGGTGACGGGCCTTGATGCAGGTGCCGACGACTATCTTATAAAGCCTTTTGAGTTTGAGGAACTTTTGGCGAGATTGCGGGCACTGGGAAGACGCAGCAGCCAGAAAATTCAGCAGGATGTTTTGCAGATTGGTGAATTTTCGCTGAATCGTACAGCGAAGGTGCTGAGGAAAAAACAGCAAGTTATTCAGCTTTCTCCTCGTGAGTTTCAGATTTTTGATCTTTTAGCACAAAATATAGGAATTGTTGTTCCGCGTGATATTATTCTTGATCGTATATGGGGGCTGGAGTCAGAAGTAAGCTCAAATAATATTGATTCTTATGTTAAACTTCTTCGTAAAAAGCTTGATTTAGGCGATGATAAGACGATGATTCATACAATACGAGGTGTCGGTTATAAGCTGGAGGCGGATTGATTTTGTGTCAATGAATATGTTTGGTCGCAGCCGTCGGCGTCTAACGTTGTATTATTCGATTGTTATGTGCTGCTTTCTTATGGTCTTGATTTTTTTTGTACATAAAAGTTTGGAATGGTCAATTTCATCAGAGCAGGCAAGAGAACTTCTTGATACAGCAAATGATGTTGCGTATGCACAGGGATTTCTTATACAACATCGGGAATTACTTATTAACGATAGTTCGACGTATAGGAACAACCGTGATCGACTTTTTTTCTATGTTTTTGATAATGAAGGACGTATGGTGAACTTTTCACGGTCTACTTTTTTAATTGAGCCGTTTATTCTTGATACGATAGCCGATTGGAAGGTCTCGGGTAATGCGGTGGCAGTATTTTCTAAGGAAAATAATTTAAAAGTAGATTATAAGATTATGATGACGGCACATCCTATCATTGTAAATGGTGAAAAAAAAGGTATGGTTTATGTTGGTAAGGAAGTTACGGCAATCTATAATGGTCTCAGGAAAGCAACGTATGCATTGATTATTCTTGCTGTTTTTGCGCTTGTTGTTGCCACAATTGCTGGGCATATCATGTCGGCTAAAGCGATTGTTCCTTTGAGAGAAGCCTATGAAAAACAAAGACAATTTGCTGCGGATGCTTCGCATGAGCTTCGGACGCCACTTAGTGTAATCATGGCATCGGTTGATGTTTTGGAAAATGATTCATCGGTAACATCACCATTTTTACGTCAGGTTATAGCAGATATGCGCGATGAGGTCAAGAAAATGACAAAATTGGTAGGTGATCTTCTCACTGTGGCACGCGGTGATAATCAAGTGTTGAAGCTCAATAAGCAAAAATTTGATTTGGCAGCACTTATCGAACAGACGGTTCGTATGATGCAGCCATTGGCTGAGAAAAAAAATATTGAACTTATCTGTAAAGGAATTATGCCAACACAGATACATGCTGATGAACAGAAGATCAGGCAGGTGATACTTATCCTTGTTGATAATGCAGTGAAGTATACACCGACAAGCGGCAGGGTTACAGTTCTTCTTGCCAGTGACAAGAAGGGAAAAGCAAGAATTAGTGTTCAGGATACCGGTATTGGGATTTCTCAGGCTGATCGGGAACGTGTTTTTGATCGGTTCTATCGTGTCGATAAGGCACGTTCACGTGAATCGGGTGGTAATGGTCTGGGGCTTGCAATTGCACAAAAAATTGTGAATCTGCATATGGGTAAAATCTACATTGAAAGTGAAGAAGGTAAGGGGTCAACATTTATTGTTGAACTAAAGAAATAAAAGCGTCTTGTTGATGGTCCGTTTTTGGGACTGACAACGAGGCGCTTTTATTATAAAAGATGGTTATACGTTATACTTTAAATTTTTCAACTTCCGACTGCAGGTTGCTTGCCAGTTGCGCCAAGTTATGACTGGCTGTGGCGATTTCTTGCATAGAAGAGGATTGTTCCTGAGTGGCAGCGGAAACAGACTGTGATTCCACTGCATTTTTTTTACTTATTTTATCGATGTTGACAATGGAAGCCATCATTGAAGCATTTTCGTTTGCCATTTGTTGGATAGCGGTAGAAACGTTAGTAATTTCGGTTGTTAAGGCTTCGATTGCTATGACAATGGATTTGAATACTTCATCTGCAGATTTTACGGTTTCAATACCGACTTTTACACTATTTGAACCATGCTGGCTGGCTTCGACAGCAGTATTCATATCAAGCTGATTTTTTTTGACAAGTTCAGCAATTTGCTGTGAAGAGCTTTTCGAGCTTTCAGCGAGCTTGCGTACTTCTTCAGCGACCACGGAGAAACCCCGTCCGGCTTCTCCTGCTCGGGCTGCTTCAATAGCAGCATTGAGAGCAAGCAGATTCGTTTGTCCGGCAATATTGGAGATGAGCTCAACAATGCTTACGATTTTTTCAGAGCCATCAGCCAGTTTTTGAATAGAGCTTTCAACGCTGTTAGTACTATCTGTGATTTGTTCCATTTGTTCAACGACTTTTGTTATGGAGTCGCGGCCACTATCGATATGTGCTGTTGTGGCTTTAGCATCGTTTGCGATTTTCAATGTTTTTGAAGCTATTTCATTAGCATGATTGGAAATATTCTCGGATATGTCGTGGATCTGATTAGCAGCTTGGGCTTGATCATTTATGCCACTGGCGATTGCGGAAATGGATCCAGCGATATGGTTGGAGGAATCAGCTGATTGTTGAGAACTTGCGGTAAGCTCCTCACTGGCGGCAGCAACTTGCTCAGACTGTGACTGGACTTTCTGAACAAGTGTCCGTAAGGTTTTACGCATACGGCTAAATCCTTGGGCAAGTTCCCCAAGCTCATCTTTGCGATTGAGTGAAAAATTAGTTTCAGCAAGATTTCCATCATTTAAGGTGTTGCATTCATCACGAAGGAGTGTGAGTGGTCTTGAAAAGGTTTTGGAGAAATATAAGATAACAAAAATTGCAAGAAGTAAAATGAAAAGTGAAATGCCTGCCAAAATCTTTAAGAGCATGCGGGCTGGAGCATTCGCTTCATTAGAAGGTGCAGCCGTAACAACAACCCAGGTGTTGCCAGCAAGTTCAAAGGGTGTGATTGTGGCAATGCTTTCAGTGCCATCAGGCAGTGAAAAGTTTGTGAAGGATTGTGCATTAGATGCAATTGCATTGTTAAAGGCCGTAGTGAGACGTACATCAACTTTTTCATTTGTGTCTTCAATAGCAGGTTTTGTCAAGTTCATTTTTCCGACAAGTTCAGGAGATTTTTCATAACCGATGACGAGTCCGGATTCATCGGTTATAAAGGTATAGCCATTTTCAGAGGTTTTGAGCTCATCCGTGTTTTTGGCAAGGTCTTCAATATTAATAGATGCCATGAGCATACCCGTTAGTTTACCATTAGTGAATACTGGTTGAACAATCATTGTCATAAGCTTTTTTGAAGTTGATCCCATAAAAGGTTTTGCAATATAAGGTTTGCCTGTATTTTTGACTTTTTTGACATATTCACGATTACCACGTTCGAGATAGGTACCATCATCACGTAAAGTTTTTCCATCAAGCGTACAATAAAAAGTTTGTGCAACAGAGTCGGCATCTGTCTTGATTTCCTTTAATGCTTGTAATTGAGTGGTTTTATCACCAAAAGTAAATGCTGAATTTCGACTCGCGGTTTTAAGCGGAAGCAGTGTGCTATTTACTTCAACCTGGATTTTTGCAGCTGTTTGCTGGCTAACACTTTGGGCAATTTTTACAGCATCATTATTTAGCGCATTGCTGGCTATATAGTAGGTGGCTCCAGACAATACGATAAAGCTGATAATAAATAATGGCAATAAAACAGTAAGAAATAAAGTGCGTACATTTTTAAATTGCATAAATCACACATCCTTTGTCGTTTTGAAAAAAATTTTATAGATAAAAACTTTACAAACGAACTATACTCTATATTATAGTGCTGATTGATTTGTATGAAAAGGAAAATTTAGAATTTGACAAATAGTCAAAAGGTCATAAAAAAAGTTTGACTTTTTGACCTTTTGCTGTATAATAAAAATCATAAAGAAGAAATTTATATGATTCAGAAGAGTCATAGAGGAAAATAGGCAGGA
>JBAYAD010000073.1:0-11269 GCA_041669965.1 Selenomonadaceae bacterium | reverse complement strand
TATAAGGTTAAAACCCGTATCTGCAAGTTTTTAATAAATTGCGGATACGGGTTTTGATTTTTACACAAATTCAATTAGCTTTTAAAGCATCTGCGCTTCTTTTTTATCTTCTTTCAAAATTTGCAGCCATACTCTTATCGTACTGACAATAACGAACACAATCAGTATCATCATCACAGCACTGGCACCAGCCAATAACCATTGCTGCTTCGGAATATAAAACTGAAAAATATTGTAAAATCCTGCTGTCATTGCCGTCACGATCATAAAACACAGTGGAATAAGAGTTGTCCAAATATATTTTACCTTTCCCATGCGAAGTAAAATCGTCGTCCCAATTGCCAGAGTCATACTTGCAAGCAACTGATTCGAAAGCCCAAACAATGGCCAAATAGCTGCGATTGAACCACCAAACAAAAGATATCCCCAGGCAAAAGACATCAAAGCACTTGTAAAAATAACTCCCGGTGTCCAATGCACATCTCCCAGTGGTTTGTAAATCATGCCGCCAAGTTCCTGTAGAAGATAACGGCCAACACGAGTCCCTGCATCAATAATTGTTAAAATAAATAACGCTTCAAACATAATAGCAAAATGATACAAAAAAGACATTAATGTTTCCATACCAGGAATTTGCGAGAAAATATGTGCCATACCAACAGCAAGCGATACTGCACCGCCCGGGCGGCCAGCTACATTTTCGCCAACCATTTGTGATAACATTGGTAACTCTTTCACATCCATACCCAATGTAGCAAATATAGCCGGCGCAGTGTTAATTGCAAAATAATCTGCCGGAATCAAACTTGTTGCTGCAATTAAAGCCATAACACCGATAAAGGATTCAGCCAGCATCGCCCCAAAACCAATCGGTAAAATTTCTTTTTCATGCGCAATCATTTTTGGTGTTGTCCCCGTCGCAATTATGCTGTGAAAACCAGAAACAGCCCCACAAGCAATCGTAATACAGACAAACGGCCAAACCGGTCCAGGAATAACCGGACCACCACCGTTAATGAACTCCGTAATAGCGGGCATCTGAATTACTGGTTGAACAATGATAATACCAATTGCCAAAGCACCAATCGTGCCAATTTTCATATAAGTGCTTAAATAATCACGTGGAGCCAATAACAACCAAATTGGCAGCGCTGCAGCAATAAATCCATAACAAGGTAAAATAATATCAAGCTGCACACGGCTCAATGTAAAAAATGGTGCTAATACCGTATCTTGAATCAGCGCTCCGCCAAATACCGCAGCAATAATTAAAGCCACACCAATAACGGATGCTTCTGCAATATGTCCCGGTCGCAAATAGCGCATATAAACCCCAATAAATAAAGCGATCGGAATCGTTGACCCTACTGTAAATGCCCCCCATGGACTGTTATACAACGCATTAGCAACCGCAATTCCCATGCCTGCCATTGTAATAATCAAAATAAACACAACTGCCAGTGCGGCTGCCAAGCCTGTCATTTTGCCAATTTCTTCTTTGGCAATTTCGGCAATGGACATGCCATCATGACGAACCGATGCAAACAAAATAACCATATCATGCACGGCTCCACCAATACACGCACCAATCAAAAGCCATATCGTTCCTGGCAGATACCCAAACTGAGCTGCCAAAACAGGTCCTACCAGAGGCCCTGCCCCTGCAATTGCTGCAAAATGATGACCAAATGTAATCCACTTGTTTGTCGGCACATAATCATGTCCATCTTCATGGACAACTGCTGGTGTCGGACGACTGTCGTCAAGCATCAATACTTTCGCTGCCAAAAAGGCGCCATAATAACGATAACAAATTGCTAAAACTAAAGCTGAAATAATTACAAGATAAAGACCATTCATAACCATAACTATACCTCCTATACAAATTTTTATATTTCAGAACTTATTCACTCAAGTCCCATATTTATATTATTCCAAATATTAAAATCCGTAAAGGATAATTCACCCAACAGACAAAAAGGCTCTTCGAATGGAGCTATTTTCTATATTAATAGAAATTTTTTATTTTAGTCCTAAAATATTTTTTATATTTTTGATTTGACTTTTGCTGACGGGAATTTCATTTTTTTTACCAGCTTTAAGCTTCAACCAATAGGTTCCTTTAAACCAAGGAATGACCTCTTGCACCTTATCCATATTCACTAGATAACTTTTATGCACACGCAGAAAATAAGTTGCCTTCAACCTTTCTTCTAATTCAACTAATGACCCATGATAATTAATCTCTTCTTTGTCTGTAACAATTCTAGCCGTTCCTGAATAAGCATAGGCATACAATATTTCATCATAGCTGATCATAATAATTCTTCCATCTTTTTCCACAGCTAACTTATTTACCTGCATTACCCTATCCCCTAAAATACTGTCCGTTCCCGCAACTATGTCAGTTTTATCTTTTATCTGATGTTTTTTAATCCGTTCAATCGTCTTGTAAATTCTCTTCTCGTCAAACGGCTTTAAAACATAATCAATTGCTCCAATTTCAAAAGCTTTCAGTGCATATTCATCATAAGCTGTAGCAAATACGACCATTGTTGTTGGTGCCACAGTATGAATAATATGTGCAGCGTCCAGTCCGTTCATCCCCCGCATGTTAATATCAAGAAAAATAAGATCCGGTTTAAGTTCTACCACTTGCTCAATTACCTGCGACGCATCTGACGCTTCGCCAACAATCTCGATTTCTGATGAAAAAGATAATATATATTTCAATTCATCCCGAGCTGGCATTTCATCATCTGCTATTAAAATTTTCAACACGAACATCACCACCCGTAAAAATCAATTTTGGTATATGAATGATAACTGTAGTTCCTATTCCGATTTCACTGTCTATAGTCAAACCATAGGGCTCCCCATACTGGCTGCGCAAACGCTCATGTACATTACGAAGACCAATATGTCCTTCTCCTGGCGATTGAAGAGGATTGCTTTTTTTTACATCAAAGCCTATGCCATCATCTTTTAATTTGATTTCAATAAAATCATTTTTTTCATGAATCAAAAGATAAATCGTTCCCCCTTCTTCTTTCGGTTTCAAGCCGTGCTTAATTGCATTTTCGACCAATGGCTGAATTGTCAAAGAAGTAATCAAATAAATAGCCGGATTAAACTCAATTTTTTCTTTAAATGCCAATTTATCACCATAACGTGCTTTTTCAATCGTTAAATATGCTTTTACTTGGTTGAGTTCTTCTTCCAATGTAATCTCTTTGCCTGTTTTATGTAAAGTAAAACGAAATATTTCGCTTAACTTAAGCAAAAGTTCCCGTGCTAATATAGGTTTTATACGCACTAAAGCAATAATTGTGTTTAATGTATTAAATAAAAAATGTGGATTAATCTGTGCCTGCAAAGCCTTCAGCTCTGCCTGTGCCGCCTGTTTAGACTCTCGTTCCAGTTCAGATAACTCTAGCTGTACTGAAAACAGCTGTGCCAGTCCTTTGGCAAAAACAAGATCTGTTTGTTTCATTAAATTACTTGAAGTATAATATAATTTAAACGTTCCAACAATTTTTCCACTATATTTTAAAGGAACAATAATCGCACTTTTCAAAGTACAGCCTGGATGCTCACAGCCAATTTTCTTTGCTGTAGCAGCAATATAGATTTCACCCGTTTCAATAACCGTACTAGTCGACTTCGTAAAATGCCGATTTTCCGTCAAATGATGTTCTGCTTCAGCTCCAATAAACGCCAGAACCTTCTCTGTATCCGTAATGGCTACTGCATGATAACCACTGTATTGATAAATGATTTTTGCTACAGCTTCTGCTGATTCCTGATTCATACCTCGCCTAAAATACGGCAGAGTTTTCACTGTAATTCGTAATACCTTTTGTGCCTCCATTGCTCCAACTTTGTTTTGATCATCAATAATCGATTTTATAATTAACATAAATATAGCCATTCCTACTGAGTTTACTGTAATCATTGGTATTGCAATATTTTCTACAAGATCTACGGCCCGCCCATAAGGATGTGCCAATAATAGGATAAGCCCCATCTGCATTACCTCTCCAACAATGCCGGTTATCCATGCGATCTCCCAGGGTATAAGCTGATTAGGATACCTTTTTTTTACTAATCCTGCTAGCAACCCTTCCAAAAGACAGGAAACAGAACAAGCAATGTCTGTAAAGCCGCCCAAAAAATAACGATGCACACCAGCAATCAATCCAGCCCCTAAACCAACGGCCGGACCACCTACAAGTCCAGCCGCCATAACTCCAACAACTCGGGAATTCGCCAAAGCATCATGGATTGGAATTCCTACATAAGTTTCCCCAATGCCAATCAAGCCAAATACCAATGCAATTTTAACCTTATCCAAGCGTCCTGCATACCGATAGTTTACCTGACGAAACAACTTGATCTGCGAGAAAATAAATGCCATTGTCACTACCATGCTCATTCTGGCAATCATTTGAAACAGCAACGACTCTTCTTCTCCCATAATATCATCCCCCTTTATTTGAGACGTCTACGCATTCAATATCACACTCTGCTTAAAACTATAACTATACTGCCTTTATTTTTCATTATGATTGCCGCCATGACTGATTCGTATTACACTAAAAAGGATATCTGCCATTTTACAGATATCCTTCTTACTCAACATCAAATAAATATTTATTTATTTTTCTTTATGAATTTTCTATTGCCTTTAAAATTTTTTCTGCTATACCATGCATCTTCTTTTCGGAAACAGCGCAGACAGCAATACGAACACCAAGTTTTAATGGTACTGCAAAAATAAGATCATTATGTAATTTATTACAAACAGCTGCCGAATTACTTGCTGGAACCGATAGAAAGAACCCCGCATTATAAGGAAGTGCCCTTAGTCCACATTCTTTTGCTTCCTTCATAAAGATTGCTGCACGATCACGAATCATCTTATAATAGCCTTCACGTTCTGTTTCAAATTGCTGTAAAAGTATTTTATCCTGCTGAATCTTTGTAAGGACTGTCATCGCACCACGATTAATATTCGACCACGTTGCCCGACCTGTATATTTATTAATATTTGCAAATTCTGTAATAATTTCCTTGCTGGATGAAACACCAATCATTGCACCTGTCCGCTGACCATACATCGTATACCCTTTTGACATGCTAAAGGCAAAAACACTCAAAATGTTTTCTGGGAGATTACTGAACTGCTTCATAAACTTTCGCGTTTCATTCTTCTCACCAGCATAATCAATATAAGCAATATCAACAAGTAGTATAATCTTTTTTTTACCACCCTTTGCCTGTTCTTTACAAACATCAAGAATCTTTGACCAGTCTTCCTCGGAAAGGCTATAACCGGTAGGATTATGTGCTGGTGTATTGATGATAATAAGAAGCGAGTCCTGCTTTGCAAGCGTTTCTTGTACTTTACCAGCAAATGATTTAATATTAAAATTATGCGCTTCATCAAAAAGCGAATACGTCGTAAGTTTACGTTTTGCTTCATTACACAAAACATTATAGGGTCCCCAGTACCAGTCAGAAGTAAGTACTTCATCGCCAATTTCCGAATAATTCCAGATTGTATTATGAATTGCACCCGTGCCACCCGCGGTTGCAACCGAAGCAAAATATCCTTCCGGTTTTTGATCAGCAAACGTCAAGTCAATCACTGCATCAAGATATTCTGGCAGCCCTGAGATTGGTGCATATGCGATAATATCCGTCATTGGCATCGCACGAAAAACTTTTTCCATTGTCGGAATGCATGCCAGTTTTCCTTGATTATCCATAATAGCACCAATTGTTGCATTTGTTACCTTATCCTTGCCAAATTCCTGAGCAGCCTTACCTGCTGCCGCACTAGCACCAAAAATCGCATCATTAAGCATTTTACCAGCTGAATGTGATGCAGCCATATTAATACTCATATTATTCAAATCCCCCTTAAAATCTTTGCATCTCTTTCATTTGAGCTACAAGAATATATATTCTTTCTCTACAGAGCATTTCCTGCAAAAAGCAATTATGTATACAGGAATACTGAAAAAGAATTACCAGTGCATCAACACATTGGTAATTCTTTACTTTATCAATTATCTTATTTTTTCTGGAAAAAACTCTTTATGAATTGCATTTACAGCTTTCTCGAGCTGTGATCCCTTAATAAGACAGGAAATACTAATTTCAGACGTACTAATAACCTCAATATTGACGCTTGCAGTTGAAAGTGCACCAAACATCCGTGCCGCGATTCCCGGATTACCAAGCATACCCGCACCAACAATTGATACTTTTGCAACATCCTCTTCAATAAGCACAGCAATCGCATTCAATTCATCAGCAACCTTATCAACAATCTGCTTCGCCTGTGAAAGATCTGAGCTTGCTACCGTAAAAACCATATCCGTTACGTTTTTTTCGATATTGCGAATGCTCTGGACAATCATATCGACATCAACATTTGCTTCTGCCAGTGCCGAGAATATTGAATATGCAATACCTGGATTATTAGGCACTCCCAGCACAGCAATTTTAGCTACTTTATCATCATGTGCAACGCCTCTAATTATAAAATCCTTCTCTTCCATTGTATAATCCTCCCTTATCATCGTTCCTGACTTTCTGGTAAATGTAGAACGAACATGTATCGGCATATTAAAATATTTTCCCATTTCTACAGAACGCGGCTGCATGACGCCAGCACCAAGACGAGCCATTTCGAGCATCTCATAATAAGTAATTTCTTTCATTTTACGTGCATCTTTTACAATACGTGGATCCGCTGAATATACCCCATCAACATCCGTAAAGATTTCACAGCTATCCGCCTTAAGCGCCCCCGCCAATGCAACTGCTGAGGTATCGGAACCGCCACGGCCAAGTGTTACAGGATCACCAAATTCATCGGCCCCCTGGAACCCGGCAACAACAACAATATTCCCTGCATCAAGTTCTTGCTGAACACGCTTTGGCTTGATATCGATAATCTTCCCTTTGGTATGTACCGAATTCGTTTTCATACCTGCAAGCGGACCCGTAAGTGATATTGCTTTCTGTCCAAGTACTTTAAATGCCATCGTCAAAAGAGCAATTGATACCTGCTCCCCTGTCGTCAGAAGCATATCCATTTCACGTGTATAACGATAAGGGTCCTTATCAATCCCCTTGGCTAATGTTATAAGATCATCTGTAGTGTCTCCCATAGCAGATACTACCATGACCACTTGATCTCCTGGCTTTTTTTCATCAATAATACGTTTTGCTACTGCCTTAATCTTTTCAATGCTGCCGACTGAGCTGCCACCAAATTTTTTAACTATTAGAGCCATGACTCACTTTCCCCCTAAACTAACATAAACAGTATAATAGCATTCGAAATTCTGTTTAAGTAACACATATTCTTTTTATAAAAAGACACTTATTACAAAAAAACATTTAAATTATGCTCAATTAGATTATATTATACAAGATTTTTCTGTTTACGTCTATAATAAAACAATAATATTATTCTTCTTGCTTTAATTATTCTTATTCAGGACATACAAAAAACATCGACGTCCTATTGAAGATTTTCTTATATATTTTATAGACATTTTCTCTTATTTGTGCTACATTTTTATAAGATAAAACCACATCTTAATATTGGCCTTTAACTCAACTCTGTGAGGTTGAAAAGGAAGCTATTACACCTGAACTGTAATAACACCGCTTTTACAATCTCTTCGTCCAAAACGCAGAGATTTTTTAATGCCAAAAATAAAAGGAGATATTTTACTATGCATGACCGTATTATTCCTGTTGACAAAAAACTTCCTTTATTGGAAACTATACCACTTAGTCTGCAGCATCTTTTTGCTATGTTTGGTTCTACCGTACTTGTACCTATTCTTTTTAAAGTAAATCCTGCAACAATTCTTCTTTTTAATGGTATTGGCACGCTTCTCTATCTCTTTATCTGCCGTGGCAAAATACCAGCTTACCTTGGTTCAAGCTTTGCTTTTCTCTCACCTGTATTCCTTGTACTTGCGCAATACAGTTATGAAGCAGCCTTAGGCGGATTTATTGCTGTCGGTGTCGTTTTCTGTATTGTCGGACTTATTGTCCGTACTGTCGGAACGGGTTGGATTGACGTTATTTTTCCACCAGCTGCAATGGGTGCAATTGTTGCAGTCATCGGTCTTGAACTCATGCCAACTGCTGCAGGCATGGCAGGACTCACTGATAAAACCCCTGATTCTACTACAATTATGGTCTCTGTCCTTACACTTGCAATCACTGTATTTGCTTCAGTCGCCTTTCGCGGCTTCTTGTCCATTATCCCAATTTTGCTTGGTGTCGTTGGTGGTTACATTATTGCGGCTCTAGCTGGTCTTGTCAACTGGCAGCTTGTTGCAGACGCACCCTGGTTTGCATTACCTACCTTTTATACACCAACGTTTGAACCTGGCGCGATTCTTATCATTTTGCCAGCTGCTCTCGTTGTTATCGCCGAACACATCGGTCATCTTATTGTCACAGGAAACATTATAGGAAGCGACCTTACAAAAGATCCCGGCCTTGATCGTTCTATCTTTGGTAATGGCCTTTCCACAATTATCTCGGGTTTCTTTGGCTCTACACCAAACACAACCTATGGCGAAAACATTGGTGTTCTTGCCATCACAAAAGTATTTAGCACTTGGGTTATCGGTGGTGCAGCATGCTTTGCTATCCTGCTATCCTGCTTTGGAAAGCTTGCAGCAGCTATACAAAGCATTCCAACAGCTGTCATGGGCGGTGTCTCCATGCTGCTTTTCGGTGTTATTGCTGCATCAGGTATTCGTATCCTTGTTGAAGGTAAGGTCGACTACAATAAACCAATGAATCTTATCCTGACTTCTGTCGTCCTTGGTCTTGGTGTCAGTACCGCAAGTATAACAATTGGTACGGTTACTCTCAAGGGTATGGCTCTGGCAACCATCGTGGCCATCATCCTCAGTCTTACCTTTCGTATTATTGCTGTTATTCGCAAAGAGGATGACCTTATTACAAAGGATAAAGGATAATATGCCTTCTTATATTGTACCCAAATCTCTGGCAGCAATGTCTGCTAGAGATTTTTTACAAAAGCATGCAGGTATATCACTAAATCTTTGGCGAAAAATAAAGCACCATGATAAATTCTACATCAATGGACAAAAAGCACATCCAACGACCGCATTTGTCATTCCAAACGATGAAATCTCATATACAATTGAAGAAAGCACTTCAATAACAGCTGTAAAACTTCCGCTCGACATCTGTTATGAAGATGACTATCTTCTTATCATAAATAAACCGGCTGGGCAACTCGTTCATCCAACGACAAAGGAACGTATGAATTCACTGGCAAATGCCGTCCTTTATCACTATAAACAAACAAAACAAGACTATATCTTCCATCCAGTACATCGGCTTGATCGCAATACCTCCGGCCTTGTCCTTATCGCTAAGCTCCCACAAATTCAGCATCAACTTTCTGATCAAAACAACAAAAGATTTCATCGTATATATAAGGCAATCATCGAAGGCACACTTATTCCCTCAGCTGGTACAATCAATGCCCCGATTGATCGCAAAGCTGGCAGCATCATTGAGCGCATCGTTTCAGCTTCTGGTAAAGAAGCAATTACACATTACAGGACATTACAAACGAGCGATAAACTATCCCTTCTCAAAATCGAACTTGATACAGGTCGTACACATCAAATTCGTGTCCACCTTGCGTATCTCAGTCATCCCCTGCTTGGTGATGATCTTTATGGCGGCAACCATGATATTCTTACTAGGCAGGCACTCCACGCCTGCCAAATTTCTTTTTTTCATCCTATCACAAACAAATCAGTCGATATTTCATGCCCTTTACCACCCGATATGGCTCGTATTGTATCGTCTTTTTAAACAACCAGAATTAACTTTCCTATTGTTTTTAATTATTTCGACAAATTTGCGATATTCCCAATGAATTCTATATTATCGTTTTATTTTCTGTGCTATAATGAAGTTGTTAATGATATATATATTCTATTAGGGGGTAATAAAAAATGCCATTAGTTGGAACAAAAGAAATGTTTGAAAAAGCCTATAAAGGCGGATACGCTATCGGTGCATTTAATGTGAACAACATGGAAATCGTTCAAGGGATCACAGAAGCTGCTAAAGAAGAAAATGCTCCTATCATCTTACAGGTTTCCGCAGGCGCAAGAAAATATGCAAAGCACGCATACTTAGTACATTTAGTCCAAGCTGCTATTGAAGACACCAATCTTCCTATCGCTCTCCATCTTGACCATGGTGCAGATTTCGAAACATGTAAATCTTGTATTGACGGCGGTTTCACCTCTGTCATGATCGATGGTTCCCACCACAGCTTTAAAGATAATATTGAACTCACAAAGCGTGTTGTTGAATACGCTCATGCACATAACGTAGTTGTCGAAGGTGAACTTGGTCAGCTTGCTGGTATTGAAGACGACGTCAACGTTGCTGCTGAACATGCATCTTATACACAACCAGACGAGGTTGAAGAATTCGTTAAGAGCACTGGTGTTGACTCTCTTGCAATTGCCATTGGTACAAGCCATGGCGCATTTAAGTTCACGCCTGCACAGTGCACACGAAACAAAGATGGTGTTCTTGTACCACCTGAACTTCGTTTCGATATTCTCGCTGAAGTTGAAAAACGTTTACCGCAGTTCCCTATAGTTCTGCATGGTTCTTCTTCTGTTATTCCGAAATATGTTGATCTTATCAACAAAAACGGAGGCAAACTTGCTGATGCTGTTGGTATTCCGGAAGAACAGCTTCGCAAAGCAGCAAAACTCGCTGTTTGCAAAATCAACATTGACTCTGATTTACGTCTTGCACTTACTGCCGGTATTCGTGAATACATGTTCGCGCATCCAGATCATTTTGATCCGCGTCAGTATCTCTCTCCTGCAAGAGCATACATTAAAGAACTCGTTAAAGCTAAGCTCGTCAACGTACTCGGCTGCAACGGCAAAGCATAAAAATAACAACAAACAAGGTCTCGCATTTTGCGGGACCTTGTTTTAATAGTATACACTTCATCTTAATTATTTTAAGAAAATACTACTGGACGAAATTCTTTATTCCATACTATAATATGAAAATATAAACATGATTCGAGGGTTATGCAAAATGAAATCTAGATTTATCCACAAACTTAAAAATCAATAAAATTTGATCGATTTTTGTTTTGTCAGCAATCACGAAGGTTGTTTTATCAAATATATGGCATAGCAAAGCT
>JBAYAD010000072.1:0-11327 GCA_041669965.1 Selenomonadaceae bacterium | reverse complement strand
TTAGTGGCATTAGGGCACATTGCGAAATGTCGTTCATTGCGTTTTGCCGTAGAGGTTTATATATGGATTATGCGTGGAACACCGCTTATGCTGCAGTTGCTATTTATATATTTTGCTCTGCCGATGATAGGGATTAGGCTGCCGGATATTGCTGCAGCGTTATTAGCGTTTACACTGAACTATACAGCATATTTTGCCGAGATATTCCGTGCGGGCATCCAATCAATTGACCGAGGGCAGTATGAAGCCGCACATGTGCTGGGTATGAGCTATGGACAAACGATGCGGCGAATCATTATTCCGCAAATGGTGCGGAGAGTATTGCCGCCAATGAGCAATGAAACAATCAATCTTGTAAAGGATACATCGTTGATTTATATCTTAGCGATGAATGATTTGCTGCGTGTAGCCCGTACAATTGTGCAACGTGAATTTGACATGACACCATTTTTAGTAGCGGGAGTATTCTATTTAGTAATGACATTTGTTTTAACCTGGGGGTTTAATAAATTGGAAGTGCATTTTGCCAGGTATGATGCCTGACAGGCAAGGAAAGGAGAAATATCCATGTCAGCTGAAATCATGGTGCGTATGCATCAGATCCATAAACATTTTAAAGGAATGGAAGTCCTAAAGGGAATTGATCTTGAGGTAAAAAAAGGTGAAGTGCTAGCAATCATTGGTCCGAGCGGCTCCGGAAAATCGACATTGCTGCGTTGTCTCAATCATTTGGAAACCATCGATCAAGGATCAATCGAGGTCGCAGGTGAATTTTTTGCGGTAGAGAGTCAGAATGGACAATCAGAATATGCTGCAGTGACAAAAGCACGTAAGATTCAGGGTCATATGGGCATGGTATTTCAACAGTTTAATTTATTTCCTCATATGACGGTTATGGATAATCTTATCGAAGCACCTATTCAGGTAAAAAAACAAAAAAAAGAAGAAATTTTACCATTGGCGGAATATCTTTTGCAGAGTGTGGGGTTATTGGATAAGCGTGATGCTTATCCAGCCCGGCTTTCGGGCGGGCAGCAGCAGCGTGTGGCAATTGCACGGGCACTGGCTATGCAGCCGGATATTATGTTGTTTGATGAACCGACATCTGCATTGGATCCGGAACTGACAGGCGAAGTGCTAAAAACGATGCGTCAGCTGGCAGAAAACAAGATGACTATGCTTGTGGTTACACATGAGATGAATTTTGCGCGTGACGTAGCAAATCGAGTTATGTTTATGGCCGATGGCAGCGTGGTAGAGGAAGGTATACCCTTGGAATTTTTTGGACATCCTCAGAAGGAACGTACACAAAGTTTTTTGCGTAATATGTTATAAGGAGCATTTTTATGGAAAATACAGCAAAGACAGAAAGCCTTTATAAAATAAAGTGTAGCCGGCTTATGCAGCGTCTGCAGGAGTTGGGGAAAATAGGCAGGAATAATGCAGGCGGCATTGACCGTCAATTAGCAAGTCTAGCCGATATCATAGCCAGAAAATGGCTGATCAATTGCTGGCAGGAGAAACTTGGATTGACCGTAAAAGTTGATCCGATAGCAAATATTTGGGGCAGCCTGCCGGATATGCATAATAAAAGAAAGCCAATAGTTCTTGGATCACATCATGATACAGTGCCAAACGGCGGAATGTTTGACGGTGCACTGGGGGTTATTTTGGCGACTGAGGTCATGCAGACACTACAAGAAAATAGCGTAAAACTACGGCATCCGTTGAAACTTGTATCGTTTACCGGCGAAGAACCAAATTCGTTTTCTGTATCGACACTTGGAACAAAGGTACTAAGCGGACGATTGGAGCCGACAGAACTAGCAATGATTCGCGATCGTAATACGGGTGAGAGCTTACAGAGTGCAATTGCCCGTCTGGGTGGAAATCTGACAGAAGTATCAAAGGCTCGATTACA
Source organism: Selenomonadaceae bacterium (assembly GCA_041669965.1). GTDB lineage: Bacteria > Bacillota > Negativicutes > Selenomonadales > Selenomonadaceae > UBA1792. The sequence continues at coordinate 9,406 of JBAYAD010000072.1, read as the reverse complement.
GCCTGATTGTTTAGCAGCCTTTTTAGAATGTCATATTGAGCAGGGACGGCATCTTTTTGATCAGCAGGAAGCAGTAGCTGCTGTTACCTGCATTACAGGGATTTATCGTGAGATTATCACAATTTCAGGAGAATCAAATCATGCAGGCACGACACGTTTAGGAGATCGTCGTGATGCGCTCACAGCAGCGGCAGAAGTCTGTCTGGCAGTGGAAGACATCATGCGGACTCCGGAACTGGAAGAGGTAGCCGCTACGATTGGTCGTATTGTAGTGAAACCGAATGCTTCGAATATCATACCAGGAGAAGCCATACTTACGCTTGATTTGCGAACAGCTGAAGTGCAAAAAAAAAGACAGGCTTTGGCTCAGCTTGATAAAGCTGTGGCAGAGATTGCCAGGCGACGCCAGATAAGGATTGAACGAAGCATGAACCTTGATCAGGCGGAAATGCCTATGGATCCAATAATTATAGAGGCTTTATCTGATGCTGCTGAAGCAAATGGAGAAAAAAAGCGAAATCTGGTAAGCATGGCCGGACATGATGCGGCGAATATGGCTCGGATTACTCGAGCGGGCATGATCTTTGTTCAAAGTGTTGATGGCTATAGCCACTGTCCGCAGGAATATACAAATGAGGCAGAAATTGCCAAAGCTGCACAGGTAATGCTGAATGCTGTACTTCTTTTAGATAGGAGGCTGGACTGATGACAGTAAAGATTATTCAACCGGAGGCATGTTTCGTTAATGGTACGTTGAAATATGGTTATTGCCTGGCAATGAAAAATGGAGAAATTCTGTCAATTGCGATAGAAAGTGATTTAAAAAAGGCTTATCCTCATGCAGAATATGAAAAATGGCCGCAGATGGCATTGGTACCGGGTACAGTAAATGCGCATAACCATAGTTTTCAAAGTCTGTTACGCGGTATTGCAGCAGATCGGCCGTTTTTGGAGTGGCGTGATGAATCTCTGTATAAATATTCCCCGAAAATGCGCCTTGTAGATATTTATACAGGGGCGCTCTTTGCTTTTTGTGAGATGATGAAATGTGGTGTAACCACAGTGTGCGATTTTTTTTATTTGCATAATGAGGGTGTGGCAGGTGATGAAGCTGTCGTACAGGCGGCAAAGGACGCAGGAATCCGCCTCGTACTGGCTCGGACGATGTATGACTGGAAAGGTGCTCCGGCTGGCTATGTAGAAGGTGTAGCGCAGGCGGTGGATAATACGGAAATGCTTATGAAAAAGTATTCAGGCGGCATGACAAAGGTTATTCCAGCACCTCACAGTCTGCATGCGGCTTCACCTGAAATGGTACAAGCTGGATATGAACTCGCCAAACGCTATCAAACGCCATTCCATATCCATGTGTCCGAGGAACCATTTGAGGTAGAACAGATAGAAAAAGAACATGGAATGACGCCACTGAAATATCTTCAAAAACTAGGTGTTGTCGATAAACATATGGCAATCATCCATGGCGTCTGGCTTACCTCGGAAGAGATCGCAATGTTAGGTGAAGCTGGTGGACAACTCATATATTGTCCGTCGAGCAATATGTTCCTGGCAGATGGTATTACGGATATTCCGGGATTTTTACGGAAGCAGGTAAATATTGCGTTGGGCAGTGATGGAGCCTGTGGCAACAATCGCATCAGTGTTTTTGAAGAAATGAGAATGGTCTCGATCCTACAGAAAGTGCACACGTTAGATGCACTGTGTATGAATTATAAGGATGCGTTTAGTATGGGAACAAAGGCTGGTGCCAGGGTGTTGGATTTACCGATTGGTGAAATTAAAGCTGGTTTGATGGCTGATTTTGTGGGGATTTCACTCACGGATCTTTCAATGCAGCCGTTGAGCCGGGGTGAGCAATTTCTGCCGAATCTTGTTTATTCACTACAGCCAACGGCGATAAAACGTGTTGTCGTCAATGGCGTAACGACTGTAACTGATGGGCAGCTGCAACTTTTAGAAGATAGAACTCTTCTGGAAAAGCTACAGGCGACAATGCAGCATTTGGAAAGCTAAAGCTAAGCAAACATACTGATTACAGGAGGATATAAAATGATAAATAAAGGAACATTTTCCATAGAACCAAAAACAAAGCTGCCCCAAATGCCAGAATTTGTAAAAGGCGTTCGCCGTGCACCGTCGCGCGGCTTTCATTTGACGAAGGCCCAAACGGAAATTGCGTTAAAAAATGCTTTGCGTTATGTGGATCCGAGTCTGCATGAAAAACTCATACCGGAATTTTTGGAAGAGCTTATGACGCGTGGGCGTATCTATGCTTATCGTTTTCGTCCGCAGGAGCGTATCTACGGTCGACCTATTGATGAATATGAAGGAAATTGTATTGAAGGTAAAGCATTTCAAGTCATGATTGATAACAACCTGGACTTTGACGTGGCACTTTATCCATATGAACTCGTGACCTATGGTGAAACAGGCAGTGTCTGTCAGAACTGGCTGCAGTATAGTCTGATTAAAAAATATTTGCAGGTTATGACGGATCATCAGACACTTGTCGTGGAGTCCGGTCATCCACTTGGTTTGTTCAAATCGCGCCCGGAATCACCGCGCGTTATCATCACAAATGCCTTGATGATTGGTATGTTTGATAATCAGAAAGATTGGGAAATCGCTGAAGAAATGGGTGTTGCAAACTATGGGCAGATGACGGCTGGCGGCTGGATGTATATTGGGCCGCAGGGCATCGTACATGGTACGTATAATACATTGTTGAACGCAGGGCGCCTGCATCTAGGTATACCGCAGGATGGTGATCTGCGCGGTAAATTATTTGTAAGCTCCGGTCTTGGCGGGATGAGTGGTGCGCAACCAAAGGCGGTTGAGATTGCCAACGGTGTTGGCATCATCGCCGAGGTTGATGGGTCACGAATCAAAACGCGTCTTGATCAGGGCTGGGTCAAGGAAAGTTATACGGATCTTGCGCAGGTATTTGCTTCAGCACAAAAACATATGACGGATGAGACTATGATTTCCATTGCTTATGAGGGTAATATTGTAGATCTTTTGGAATATGTGGTAAAGAATCAGATCCAGATTGATTTGCTTTCAGATCAGACCTCCTGTCATGCGGTTTATGATGGCGGATACTGTCCGCAAGGGCTGACATTTGCTCAACGTACTGCAATGCTGGCTGATGACCGTGAGCATTTTGTAACGCTTGTGGACCAAAGTCTGCGCAATCATTATGCATTGATTAAAAAATGTGTTGATGCAGGTACGTTCTTTTTCGATTATGGGAATTCTTTTTTGAAAGCGGTCTATGATGCCGGGGTCAAAGAACTATCAAAAAATGGTGTCGATGAAAAAGATGGTTTTATCCTGCCCTCATATGTTGAAGACATTATGGGACCGCAGCTTTTTGATTATGGCTATGGACCGTTTCGCTGGGTGTGTCTGAGTGGAAAACGAAAAGATCTTATTGTGACAGATGAGACGGCGATGTCCTGTATCGACCCGAATCGCCGTTATCAGGATCGGGACAACTATAATTGGATACGCGATGCAGAGAAAAATGAATTGGTTGTTGGTACACAGGCCCGTATACTTTATCAGGATGCAGAAGGACGCATGCGTATTGCGTTGAAATTCAATGAGCTCGTACGTGAAGGCAGGATTGGGCCAGTTATGATGGGACGAGATCATCACGATGTGAGTGGAACAGATTCGCCGTTCCGTGAGACAGCCAACATCAAGGATGGCAGCAATGTAATGGCGGATATGGCCGTGCAGTGCTATGCCGGCAATGCTGCACGTGGCATGAGTCTCTGCGCATTGCATAATGGCGGTGGTGTTGGTATCGGCAAATCAATTAATGGCGGTTTCGGGCTTATTCTCGATGGAAGTAAGCGTGTTGATGAAGTCATCAAGAGTGCGCTGCTTTGGGACGTTATGAGTGGTGTAGCTCGTCGCAGCTGGGCAAGAAATGAACACTCCATTGAAACCGTAAAGAAATATAATGAAAATTATGCTGCGGAAAGCCATATTACCGAGCCTTGTCTTGCCGATGATGCAAAGGTAAAGGCTGCAGTAGAAAAATATTTTGCTTGAAATGGCAAAGGGGAAGGAGTTGATCTGAATGCCAGAGCTTTTACTGCGCCATATTGCGCAAATTGCTACACCAGAGGGATGGACTGCGCAACATGGTACAGCAATGAATAAATTGAAGCTTTATAAGGATGCGGCTATTTTTATCGAAAATGGCAGAATTGCAGCAGTGGGATCTGATGCTGTACTTAGTCCGGCTGTTTTGATGAAGCATCCAACACTAGAAATTCTGGATGTTACAGGTAAATGTGTTGTTCCAGGTTTTGTCGACCCGCACACACATTTTTTATTCGGGGGTGCCCGTGTAGAGGAGTTTGTTGATCGGCTGGAAGGCGTTCCTTATCTCGATCTGTTGCAGCGAGGCGGCGGGATTTGCAGCACGATGCAGGCTACACGAGAGGCTTCTTTTGAAAATCTTTATGAAAAAGGGAAAAGTGTGCTGCAGCAAATGCTTCATCTGGGTGTTACGACAGTTGAAGGAAAAAGTGGTTATGGACTGGATTTGGAGAATGAGATTAAGCTTTTGGCAGTTATGCAAAAATTGCAGCAAAACCAGCCAGTTTCTTTAGTGATGACCTATCTTGGTGCGCATGCTGTTCCGCCGGAATACCAGGGACGGGCGGATGACTATGTGGATTTTATACTGAATACGGTTTTGCCCGTGATTCAGCAAAAAAATTTGGCAGAGTTTGTCGATGTTTTTTGTGAAACTGGTGTATTTACACCGCAGCAGACTGAAAAAATCCTACAAGCAGCTGCGGCAAGAGGCTTTGGAATCAAACTGCATGCTGATGAAATGAGTTCGACTGGTGGAGGTGGACTGGCCTCGCGTTTGGGCGCTGTTTCCGCCGATCATCTGCTTGCAGTGAGTGAAGACGATATTAGGGCTTTGGCACAAAGTCCGACGGTAGCTGTGCTTCTGCCAGCCACAGCGTTCTGCATGCGCAAGCCCTATGCGCCGGCGCGCAGAATGATCGATACTGGTTGCGCAGTGGCACTGGCGAGTGACTTCAATCCGGGCAGTTGCTATACGTATTCGGTGCCTTTAATTCTGGCATTGGCAGTTATTGCTATGAATATGACGATGGAGGAGGCACTTACAGCAATGACACTGAATGCTGCAGCCGCTGTCGGACGGGCACAATCCTGTGGCAGTATTGAACCGGGAAAACAGGCAGATCTGCTGGTTTTGCGTGAAGCAGATTATCGCTATCTGGTATATGATACCGGGATAAATATTGTAGAGTATGTAATAAAAGACGGAAAACTCTTATAATAATAAAATTATCGGATATAAAGTGTTTGGGGGTAAAATATGGAATGGGAAATTATACCGGCAGAAAAGCAGTCTACTACGATTTGGTCTGGCGGTAAAACTCGTGAACTGTATATTTTCCCAGCCGGCAGCAGTTATGCTGGGCGGGATTTTGAGCTTCGGCTAAGCTCAGCAACGGTAACTTCACCCACATCGGTATTTACAGATTTGCGGGGATATAATCGCGAACTTATTGTTCTTACTGGCAGTATTCGCCTACAACATAATGATGCTCCATTACTTGTTTTGAAAGAGCTGGAAACAGATTCCTTTGATGGCGGGGCCAGGACTCTGAGCTGGGGTGCCTGCCGGGATTTTAACGTTATGTATGCCAAAAAACTCATGTTTATTCCAGAAATCAGAGCTTACACGAATCTGCCGGAAGAATTTTCGGCAGATCAGGAGGAAATGTTTTTCTATGCAGCAGTTGGAGACTTTATCTGGTATTACGGCAAAGAAGTTGTGCATCTTAACGAAGGAGAATTGCTGCATATCTGTCAAGTGGGAAAGCCGTTTTATCTAAGGACTGAAGCGGCAGACTATAAGCTTATTCAAGTGATCTTAAAAAAACGTTAATGTACAAAAAATAAAAGTGTTATGTTTACAAATAAAACTTGACAAATGTTTTTTAGATGATAAAATTAATACAAATTAAACGATAAATTTATGCAGACAAAGCTGTCTGAGGGATGATTCCTTCAGATGGTTTTTTTTGTGGAAATATTGATGTTTAAATTATTATGTAAATAATAATGAATGAAGATATCATTCTGCAACCTGTCATTAGTAAAGGAGGTTAGTGCGTTGAATATGGAACCAAGTCTGAAGGAGCTGCAAAAGTTATTACACAGAATGGGGAATATTGCTAACGAATCACCGACTTACGAAAAATTAGCTTTCTATATAGAGAAAAATTATATGAGTATTATTTTTATGACAGCAGGCGAACTTGCGGTTGAAGCCAATATTAGTCAGGGAAGTGTATCCCGTTTTTGCAGTGCACTTGGTTATCGTGGCTACAATGATTTTTTACGATCATTACAAAAATATGTCAGTGAAGAAATTACCGCACCGCAACGTCTTCAATATATTTCAAAAAACAGTAACAATAAAATCTGTAATATTCTCAATATGGAGCATAAAAACATTGACGAACTGGAAGATATACTTAGCCAGACGGCTTATAAAGAACTTGTGCAAAAATTGGTAAAAACAAAAAAAATAGTATTGATATCGGCAAGAATGTCGTCAACGCTTTTACCTTATACCACTTATATTTTAAAGAAAATTCGTACTAATGTTATTCAAGTTACGCCTCATGATCCAGCGTGGGATACGCTAACATTAGAGGAACCTGAAAACAGTTTAATCTTTGCGTTGGTTTTTCCACGATATCCTATTATTTTGATAAATAAACTGCAAGAACTTAAAGAACATGGATTTAGTATTGCTGCTATTACAGACAGTATGATGTCACCGATATTTAATCTTGCTGATCCTCTTTTGCCTATACCTATTACGATTTCTTCTATTTTTGATATTTATAGCACTCCTCTGCTTTTTATTAACCTTTTGATGCGGGATGTTGCAACAAGTATAGAAGGCTTGAATCAGCGATTAGATGGGCTGGAAAATATAGAGTCAAGAAATCATATTTATTATCATAAAAGTTAAAAGTCTATTATACGTATATAGTCAGATGCTTTTGACATTTGTAATAGATTTCCAGGAAAAGTATAACAAGATGATGGAAACCGCACATTATTTTTTATAACTATGTAAGTCACAAGTGGTAGTGGCAAGATGGAGGTTGAAATGACAATATTAGATGAAGCAAAAGAACTTAGCAGTGAAATTATTGCGTGGAGGAGATCACTACATAAGATTCCTGAAATTGGATTAAATTTGCCGCAAACGGCAAATTTTGTTAAAGCAAAGTTAGAGGAAATGGACATTACCTATACAACTTTTGAAAAACATTCTGGTATTATGGTTTTGCTTGGGAAAAGTACGGGGAAGACCATTGCACTGCGTGCTGATATGGATGGACTTAGGATTAATGAAGAGTCTGATTTCGAATACCATTCACAAAACAACAACATGCATGCTTGTGGACATGATGCCCATACGGCAATTTTATTGGGAACAGCTAAACTTCTTAAAAAACATGAAGCTGAATTATCTGGTCAAGTGAAGCTTTTGTTTCAGCCAGCCGAAGAGGGTCCGGGTGGTGCTCTTCCCATGATTGAGGACGGTGTTCTGGAAAATCCCAAAGTAGATGCTATTTTGGCACTTCATATGGATCGGAAAGAACATAATGTTTCCTGTAAAAATGGTGATATTTTTGTTAAGTATGGTAATAGTTCAGCGGCGGATGATCAAGTGAATATCACGATTATTGGCAAAAGTGGACACGGCTCACAGCCCAACCTATGTGTTGATCCTATTACGATTTCATCTTTAGTAGTTACTGCAATTCAGCATATTGTAAGCAGAGAAATTAGTCCGTTTTCGCCTTGTGTTATTACATTTGGGACAATAACAGGTGGAGATGGAGCTGAAAATATTATTCCCAATACGGTTGAACTCCATGGGACTATACGCAATCAAGACCTTGCTACACGGGACTTTGTATTTAAACGTCTTGATGAGGTGGTAAAATATATTACTAAAGCAATGCGGGCTGATTATAAGATCGATTTCTTAAATGGTTATCCTCCTACTAAAAACGATACCGCTATGGTAGATGAATTCTTAGCTTCAGCACATAAAATTCTTCCAGAAGAAGATATTCACGTTAGTACGGAAGAGAGTATGGGAGGGGAGGATGCAGCATTTTTCTATCAGAAAGTACCGGGCTGCTTTTTCAGGCTGGTTAGTTCCGCCCCATTTGTTGATGGGGAAATTTACCCGGGGCATAGTTCAAAATTTGTGTTGGATGATTCAGTACTGTATCGTGGATCCGCTTTGTTTTTGCAGAGTGTTTTGGATTACTTAAACTAATAACAGAAAACTATTTAAAAAGGAGATGTTCACATGAAAATAAAAGGGAATTTATGGAAAATTACTTTAGTAATTGTGATGGGGATTATGATGGCAACTATGTTTGTAGGTTGCTCGTCTTCGGCAGATAACAAATCGGCTGCAAGTTCTTCAGGAGATACAACTACAGATAAAAGTCTTGCGAAAATCAAAGAAAAAGGTAAATTAGTAGTAGGAGTTAATGCGGAATTTGCTCCGTTTGAATTTCATACAATGATTGATGGAAAAGATACTGTTGTTGGTTTTGATATGGATTTGGCTAAAGAGATTGCCAAAGATATGGGTGTAAAACTGGAAATAAAAGAATTATCCTTTGATGCATTGCTAACAACTTTGCAGTCGGGTCAGGTAGATGTGATCATTTCTGGTTTGTCGGCAACAGAAGAGCGTCGGAAGACATTAGATTTCTCCGATCCATATTATAACGGATCGGAAGTATTGTTGACCACAAAAGAAAACTTAAGTAAGTTTAACAGCTTTAATGATCTAAAAAATCAAAAAATTGGGATTCAGCTTTCTTCATTACAGGACAAATTAATGGGAACGTTATTACCTGATGGTAATTATACAAAAATCGATAGTATGAATACATTATTTCTATCGCTTAAATCTAATCAGGTAGATGGGCTTGTGGCATCAAAAGTTGTAAGTGAAATGGCTGTTGAAGCAAATCCTGAATTTGTTATTGCTGATAAAGTGCAAATTGATGATTCTTCACTTAATAGTCCAGGCGTAGCTGTGGCTTTGCGTAAAAATTCCACGGCCTTGCAAACTCAAATCAATAGTACAATTAAACGGTTGAAGGAATCAGGAAAAATGGATGGGTATGTAAATGAAGCCTGTAAATTAGCTGGAATAAGTCAGAAAAAATGATAAATATCAGCCAATGATGGGACAGGAGGCACCTTTATGGATTTTAGTTTTGCTGGACAATATATGCCACTGTTTTTTAGTGGAATTAAGTTGACACTG
>JBAYAD010000071.1:0-11522 GCA_041669965.1 Selenomonadaceae bacterium | reverse complement strand
TGTCAGGCCTGTCGTATGCAGTATCAGGGAATAGGCCGCCCTATGAAAACAGGAAAAGAAAGCATTATCGGACTACTCACTGCACTTGGTAAATATGCGGCAAAAAAACCAAATGCAGAGCAGCAAAAAAAGCGTATGAAACTGCTTTTACATGAATTAGAAAGTATTCCGGGAATTACAGGAAACATTGCACAGGATGAAGCCGGCAGAGAAATTTATCGGGCAAGACTTGATATTGATGCCAAAATTACAGGGATAAGTGCAGCTGTGATTGCTCAAAAATTAGAAACAGGAAATCCGGCCATTCATACAAGAAATTATTGTCTGGCACAGGGACAGATCTTTGTAGATCCGAGGCCTTTGCTGGAGGGACAGGAAAATCTTATAGCAGAGCGTTTTAAAGAAATTTTAGCACAAGCAAAGGGGAATAAGTAAAAATGGCAACAATAAAAATAAATGTACTGGCAGCAGATGCACAAAATGCAAAAGAAATCGTGGAAGTCACTAATGGAAATGTTTACATTGGTGTTATGGTAAAGCCGTTTTCAACGGCAGAAGCAGCAGCGGATGCGGTTAGAGAAATGCAGCGATTAGGTATACCTGTGTCGGTTGGTCTTGGCGGAGCAGATCCGCTGATGTGGCATAAGGTTGTAAAAACAGCTGTTTTGACAAAACCAGCGCACGTAAATCAGGTCTATCCTGGCGCTGGGTATACACTTGCTGCACTTAAAGCCGTTGGTAGTGAAGATACCATTGTCAATGCATTGATTAAGCCAAGCGGTATAGTGGGGAAAGTATCTATTCTTACGGGACCGGAAAGTCAGGCTTTTAATGAATACATTAGTTGTGAGGCTGCAGCCGCAGCATTAAAAGAGCTACATATTCCTTCGGTGAAATTTTACCCGATAGGTGGGGCCAAACATCTCGATGAAGTCGCAGCCATGGTGAAAGCAGCTGTGAATGCCGGTATTACAATGTTTGAACCAACGGGTGGGATTGATGCTGAATCGGTGGAAGCTGTTGTCAAAGTTTGTCTGGAAAATGGAGCACAGACAGTAGTCCCTCATGTTTATACTGCTTTTGTCGACAAAAATACAGGGAAAACAGAACCGTCCCAGGTAAAAAATTCACTGGAAAAGCTTTTAAAGTTACTTTGATACAGGCTTTAGAGTGCAATATGAAATCGATGATAAAATCACTGCCATTAAGGTGATTTTAACATAAAAAAACAAGAAGTTATGTCAGAACAAAATACATGTTTTTTGTTTGGGATGCAGGGTCAACTGACCCTGCATCTTTTTTGTTGTAAGAGACAATGGCATCTAATAAATCGTTATAAAAGCTGGCACTGCCAATCTTTACAAGATTGAACCGTACGCTCTTTTATTTCATCAGAAGGTCCGATTTCACCAAATAAAAGTGGTGCACTTGGATTATGCATTTTAAAATTTTTTGTTACAGTGCTGCTGTTATAGTTTGCATAGCAATATAAGCAGCCGTTTTTACAAGTGTTATAAGCTCCAATATCAATACTGGAACTACAACCGCATTCGAGTCTTTGGTTTTTGTCTTTTGCAATGGTTAATTTATAGTTTCCAATTTGTTCAAATCGATCTTTGTCAATACAATGAGCATGAGCAATGCCAAAGGCATCAAGGTTAAGTTTTTCGGCACATGTATCCAGCGTAATCTCAAACTCTTTTGCTATTTGTGCAAAACGCTGCATTAGTTCAATTTGCTGTTGCTGCGTTTCGGGCTTTATATTGAGGCATTGCGTATTATGAAGAGTATTTCTATAGATATCAAGAAAACTTACGGTGCATTTTTCGGTATAATTGTGGAGCTTTTCTGCAAGGGCTTTAAAATATTTACAATGATATTCGATGGTGTACGTTTTATTAAAAAAGACAGGGTCGTACCGCCATATGATTTTATCTTTGCCAATCAAGGAAGAAAGCTTTTGAAAAGAAGGGATAATGACATGATTTTTTGATGGAATATTTGGTTCTGCATCTTTTCCATACGCAGTAAGAGTAAATTGAAAATAATAGGTGTAGGCAGCTAAATCTGAAAGTCGATTAAGCAGCGGAAGCGGATTTTTTGTCCAAAATACAATTCCATCAACAACTTCCGGAAGCAAATTTATTTTGCTGATCTGATGAAAATTCATGGGGTTTCGGACAAGAACATAACCTTCTCTGATCCGATTTAAAAACCATTCGGAATAGTACGCTGGAATGTCTGTCCGACGGCTGGCACTAATAATCATAGAAGATCCTCCTTGTAATTTAGATATGTTAATACAAATAAAACAGGTGTGCAAATTGTAATAAAACAATTATATCACAATAAAAATTGCCTGATAAAACAACAGCAAAGGCATGACGGGGGGCAGTTTCTTTGTACCAGCAAGTTTTAACAAACAAGGCAAAGCGTTTGAAAAAACTGTAATTTATAAAAATCGTATGGAAGAGAATGAGTGATTTCCTTTATAGAGAAAGTTGTTTTATAAATCATAGTAGTTATATATGGAGTTGTTGACAAAACAGTATAATATAGGTACAATAAAATATATTATAAACATACACGATTGGTATGAATTGAAAAAGGTAATAATTGTTAGAATAGTATGTAATATACCGCTTGTTTGCACGAACTTTTGAAAGCAGATCTTCTTAAGTCCATGGTTAAAAATTTATGATGAAAATAGACGAATAAAATTGAAGGAGAGACTGAAAATATGAAGCTGCATGTAACGGATATAAATAAAGAATAAGCGTTAAATACGATGATTTACCAGCTTATCATAACAGAAGTTATTGAGGAATTTGTAAGAAGCAGTAAGTTTTTAATAAGACAACTGCAAAAAAATGATAAGGTAAAATTTCTGGCTTTGCAAGAGGTGGTTATTGATGGAAATGACAAATGATCAGCTTGAACGTTATTCTCGTAATATCCTAGTAGAGGAAGTTGGCAGCAAGGGACAGAGTAAGCTTCTTCAGTCGAGTGTCCTTATCATTGGGGCAGGTGGCCTTGGATCACCAGCAGCAATGTATTTAGCGGCCGCTGGTATTGGAACGATTGGTATCGTTGATGCAGATGAAGTGGATTTATCCAATCTGCAGCGCCAAATTGTCCATACAACAGCAGATGTCGGCAAGGCGAAGGTAAAGTCAGCAAAGAACACTATAAAAGCAATCAATCCGGATGTTACGGTGAACGCTTATCGTCAATTTGTCACTGCGAAGAATATCATGGATCTTATCAAGGACTATGATTTTATCATCGATTGTACAGACAACTTTCCGGCGAAGTTCCTTATCAATGATGCCTGTGTTATGGCAAAAAAACCGTTCTCGCATGCGGGCATTATTCGTTTTAAGGGGCAGCTTATGACATACGTGCCGGGAGAAGGCCCATGCTATCGCTGTGTGTTCAAAAACCCGCCGCCAAAAGATGCTGTACCAACCTGTAAGCAGGCAGGCGTTATTGGTGCGATGGGCGGTATTATTGGCAGTATGCAGGCAATGGAAGCGATAAAGTATATTCTTGGTATTGGTAATTTGCTTGTTGGAAAACTTTTAACCTATGATGCGCTTACAATGGAATTCCATACGGTGCAGCTTCCTAAAAAAGTTGATGGCTGCGCTGTTTGCGGCGATCATCCGACAATAATAAAGCTCATCGACTATGAACAGGCTGAGTGCAGCGGGAAATAGAGAATGGCTATGATGAAATTACTGTAAACGCCTTGAATCGCTGATTTTTTTTTACCAGTACAGACAACTGACGTTTTATTTTGATTATGTGATATAATAAGAATCAATATAGAGCCTGCAGGCAAAATGCAGTGCTCTATATTTTTAATGGTTTATAAATAAATATTGAAAAAAGCAGCATTGCCTATCGACTAAGGATAGAATAGTTCGGAAAATTTGCTATAATAAAGAAACAGATTATGAGGGAGGAAAATTATATGAAGCCAATTCTTTTTATTGCACCATTTAAAAGCCTTGCGAGTATAGCAAAAAAAGTTATTGAAGAAAAAAAACTCGATATACCGGTAATTGTGGCAGCAAATGAGCGGGCAATTGATTTTGTTAAAAATGCCAGTAAGGAATATGTTATTATAAGTCGTGGCGGAACAGCGGAAGATCTTAAGAATATACAAGGGAAGGTTATTATTGAGGTAACGAGTACCTTTAGTGATATTTTTTTCAGTATTGAATACTTAATGGAAAAAGGATATAAGAAGATTGCAATTGTTACACGCGATAATGTAATAGATCATATTGGCCGGACGTTTAATATTCTTGCAACGGAAATTCATTTATGTCCATGTAAATCAGATTCGGAAATTCATACGACGATTGCAAAGCTCGGTCATGAAGGGATCGATGCCGTTATTGGTTGTAATGAAGCCGTAAAAGCTGCAAAAAAAATAAATATAATGACAACGTATCTTCAGTCAGGCCGACTGTCTGTTGAAAGGGCAATCGATGAGGCAGTTACACTTGTAAAAACAAAACAGCAGGAACGCATGCAGCTTGATAGTTTGAATGCGGTTATTGGCAATATTCAGGAAGGAATTGTCATTCTTGATCATGAGCATAAGCCTGTTTTTTATAATGCAATAGCGGAACATGTTTTTGATAAGACCAAATATAAAGATTGGTATAAGGAAGTTGCTCCTTATTTGGCTGAGCCAAAAGAAGAACAGCTTGTAGATATCAGCGGCAATAAATTGCTTTTGAAATTTATTTCTTTAAAAACAGGGGGAGAATATGGAACTGATGTCCTTGTTTTTCAGGAGGTAAAACGTATAGAGCATTTTGAACAAAAAATCCGTTTGTCAGCTCATCAAAAAGGACTTTATGCGAAACACTATTTTACGGATATTATGTGTTGTTCAGAAAAAATGAAAGAGCTTATTCATAAGGCGGAAAAGTTTGCCAGAACAAACGCAAACGTGCTTATTTATGGTGAAACGGGTACGGGCAAAGAGGGAATGGCACAAAGTATTCATAATGCAAGTGAAAGAGCGAAAGAACCGTTTGTATCAGTTAATTGTGCATCGTTGCCACCAAGTCTTATTGAAAGCGAGCTTTTTGGCTATGTAGATGGTGCTTTTACGGGAGCGCGAAAAGCGGGTAAGCGAGGGTTATTTGAGCTGGCACATAAAGGTACTGTTTTTCTTGATGAAATTGGAGAATTGCCACGTAATCTTCAAGGACGCTTGCTGCGGGTTTTGCAAGAACGTGAAGTTATGCGGGTTGGTGATGATCGAATTATACCACTTGATTTACGGGTGATTTGTGCGACAAATATGGATTTGCAAAAGCTTATAAAACAGGGGGAATTTCGTGAGGATCTTTATTATCGAATTAATGTCTTGAAATTGATTTTACCACCGTTACGTGAACGCAAAGAAGATATACTGGATTTAATGCAATTTTATTTAAACAAATATGGAGAGAAACTGAATAAGAAAATTGAAATAACTGCGAAGGCGAGTAAGTGTTTGCAAAATTATTATTGGCCGGGCAATGTTCGTGAGTTGAAAAATATAGCAGAAGTATTGTCTCTTGAATGTAATGATGTTATCGATGATAAAAAAGTAGTAAGTGCTTTATCAGATAATGGTATAAAAGAAGAGGAAAACACAGATCGGGAGACATTACAGATCCGTATAAAAGATTCAATGAAAGAAATGGAAGGTGAAATCATCAAACAAATGCTAACCAGGTATACACCAGAAGAGATTTGCGTTAAGTTAAGAATGAGTAGAGTTACCTTGTGGCGGAAATGTCAGTCTGTTTCATAAATGCAATAACACGAGTTCGTTTATGAAATCATATTTACAATGAGCAAAATTTATAATATTTTATTAAAACGTTTTTTATTTTTGGGATGTCAGATCGGAAGCTGATTACAGAGATTATTTGAGTTAATAATAATGAAAATTTAAAGTTGGCATATAAATTGCATTATTGTTAATATAGAATAATTTTGAAAAGAGGCTGTTTTAATGAAAACGATTATAATTACAAAACCAGGAGAAGTAAAAATTGAAGAAAGAGAAAAACCGGTTCGTGGTAAAGGAGAGGCTTTATTAAAAATTTTATATGGCGGTATTTGCGGCAGTGACTTAGGTACATATAGAGGATCATTTGTTTATGCATCTTACCCGCGTATTCCCGGACATGAATTTTCGGCTGAAATCATGGAGGTTGAAGATAATGACAAAGGACTTAAACCGGGAATGATTGTTACCTGCAATCCTTATTTTAATTGTGGAGAGTGCTATTCATGCCAGCGTGGTTTAGTGAACTGCTGCACGCATAATGAAACGATGGGAGCACAGCGGGATGGTGCTTTTTCGGAATATATCGTTATGCCAATTGAACGCGTTTATGATGGGCAGGGATTGCCGGCAAAAACATTAGCACTTATTGAACCTTTTTGTATCAGCTATCATGGTGTAAACCGGGCAAACATTCAACCAGGGGAAAAGGTTTTGGTGGTTGGTGCGGGAACAATCGGTGTTTTGGCAGCCGTTGCAGCAAAAGCTGCTGGTGGTGAGGTCTATATCGCAGATATTGCACCTAAAAAGCTGGATTATGCAGTAAAAACCTTTCATCTTGATGGTAGTATTTTAAATGAAACACCAGAAAATTTTTTGCAAAGAGTAAGTGAAATCACTAATGGTAACGGTTTTGATGTGACGGTTGAAGCAGTAGGCCTGCCGACGACGTTTCAAAATTGTATTGATGCAGCTGCTTTTGGTGCAAGAATGGTACAGATTGGCGTTGGCAAAAAAAAGGCCGAGTTTGATTTTACTTTATTGCAAAAAAAAGAACTGCATGTTTTTGGATCAAGAAATGCGCGGAAGAAGGATTTCCTGGATTTGATATGCTTGGTAAAAAGCGGTAAGGTTGATTTGGAAAAGGTTATTACAAATGTGTATAGTATGGATGAAGCCGCTAAAGCTTTTGACGAATTTAGTAAAAACTCTCTTTCGATGCTGAAAGTAGTATTTAAGTTTGCTTGAAGCAAGGCATTGCTTGTTTCGTTTATGAAATAAATAGTGATTCATAAATGAAGTTTTTTAACATATTGCAAATGACAAATTACTATTTAGTAAAACAGAAGCAGTTTAAAACAAAAAAAGTTTAAACAATATAAAAGACGAGAAGCCACAGAACACAATGATAATTGATTCAAAATTGTTCAAATATATAAAATATATAAAGTATAGTGTAAAACTTGGCACGTAAATTGCTCATTATAGTTAGTAAGAGATATCTTTTAGGATAAATAGTCTAAAAATATAGGGGGAATATTTAAATGAAAAAAACGCTTTTAATAGTAATGTCTATGGTATTATCCATGCTTTTACTTACTGCCTGTGGTGGACAGCAAGCTGGTACGGCAGATAAAGATAAGGTTGTAAAGATTCAAATTGGTTACGAAAATAATCCGGGAGAACCAATTGATCAAGCTTTGAACAAGTGGAAAGAACTTATTAAGGAAAAAAGTAACGGAACAATGGAGATTGAATTATATCCATCAAGTCAGCTTGGTTCCAAAAATGACCTGATTGATCAGATGATGGCGGGTCAGCCAGTAATCACATTAGCAGATGGTGCATTTTATGCAGATCGTGGTGTCAAGGACTTTGGTATCTTATTTGGTCCATACTTATTTGATAGTTGGGATGAATGCTGGAAGCTTACAAAAAGTGATTGGTATGCAAAAGAGTCGAAGAATTTAGAAGATAAAGGTCTTAAGCTTATTACGTCCAATTGGATATATGGAGATCGCCATATTTTGACAAAGTCGCCCGTAAACAGCGTAGACGATCTTAAAGGAATGAAGATTCGGGTTCCTAATAATACGATTCAGGTAAAAGGTTTTGAGGTTTTGGGAGCAACGCCTACACCAATGTCATTAGGTGATGTTTATACAGCTTTGCAGCAGGGAACAATTGATGGCTTGGAAAATCCATTGCCAGTTCTTTATAACGGAAAATTTCAAGAAGTAGCAAAGTATTTGATTCTTGATGGACATGTTAAAAATTTTACAACATGGGTATGTGGCACACAGTTCTTTAATGGTTTGACAAAAGAACAGCAGGACATTCTTATTGCTACCGGGGATGAAGCCGGTCTCTACAATAATCAGCTTCAAAAGAAAGCTGAAGACGAAATATTGGCAAAATTTGAGCAGGAAGGTGTAACGATTGTAAGACCATCTGCTGAAGTTATGAATGGTTTTAAAGAAAAGGCAAAAGCATTCTATAGTTTGCCTGATTTTAAAGACTGGTCACCAAATCTTTATGAAACAGTAAAAGCAGCAATGAAATAAATTTAGTAACGAAGTAAAATAGTGTAGTTGTGGAGCAGAGATGTAAAGCTCTGTTCCACTTTTATGAAAGGCTGAATACAAATGGAGAAAAAAAAGAATAATATGCTGTTGATTTTGAAAAACTTTGATTTATTTCTTGCCGGAGTTACTTTGATTGTTTTGGTATTTGTAACCTTTGCCGGTGTAATTATGCGTTATTTTGTTGATCAACCGTTTGCCTGGGAAGAAGAGGTTCAGCTTTTGTGTTTCGTTTGGATTACATTCTTTGGTGTTGGTGTTGCTTTTCGGACGGGAAGTCATGTGTCAATAGAGTTTATTGTAGATCTTATGCCAGAAAAAATTGCGTGGTTTATAGAGTTTGGCGGATATATACTTGTCATGCTAGTGCTGCTGTTTTTTGGCTATGAAAGTTGTGTGATCGTTAAACAAATGGCATTGATGAATCGGGTAACAAATATTTTACACATTCCTTATGCAGTTATTTATGGAGTTATTCCAATTGGGTGTGTACTGATGATGTATAACTATACAAAAATTATGGGAAAACATCTTAAAAATTTTCGGAAAGATGAGGTGAGAGAATAATGGAGAGTGCGGTAATACCTGCTGCAATACTTATGTTGGTTTTATTATTTTTAAAAGTTCCGGTATTTGCTGCGGTGTTGTCAGGCGGGGTTATGTATTTCCTCTTGTCACCATCGATTGCCGGACAGATTTTTGTACAGAGAGTTATAGCAGGAACGGAAAGTGTTCCTTTACTGGCAATACCATTTTTTGTTTGTTCCGGTGTTTTTATGAACTATACCGGGGTTACAAAACGAATTATGGATTTTTGTGAAGTTTTACTTGGTAGCATGGTAGGCGGACTTGCACAAGTAGCAATTCTCTTATCGACATTGATGGGGGGGTTATCAGGTTCCAATCTGGCAGATGCAGCAATGGAAGCAAAGATGCTTGTTCCGGAAATGGTAAAAAGAGGGTTTTCTCTTGAGTTTTCTTCAGTTGTTACAGCAACGTCAGCAATAATAACGCCGCTTATTCCACCTGGAATTGCAATGATTATTTATGGCTCAATTGCAAATTTGTCTATTGGTAAGTTGTTTATTGGCGGTATCGGTCCAGGTTTGTTGCTCTGCATAGCTATGATGACTTTAGCAGGATTTATTTCGCATAAGCGAGGTTATAAATCCATGCGGACAAAACGAGCAACCTTACCAGAATTTCTTACGGCTTTAAAAGCTGCTTTTTTACCGTTATGTCTGCCAGTTATTATTATTGGTGGTATACGAATTGGTATATTTACGCCAACAGAAGCAGGTGCAGTAGCAATTATCTATTCTTTGTTACTTGGAATCCTATACAAAGAAATGCGAATTGCTGATGTTGTCGAAGGAATAAAGGAAACCGTTACAACTTCTGCTTCGATTATGATTATTATTGGTGCAGCGACGGCTTTTGCCTGGATTTTGACAAAAGAACGAATTCCGCAGGAATTTGCACAAATGATTGTTGTCTTTTTACAAAATCCGGTGTTGTTTTTAATCGTTGTTAATATCTTTCTTCTTATTGTCGGTATGTTTATCGAAGGTAATGCGGCAATGATTATTCTTGTACCACTTTTGGCGCCAATTGCGACACACTTTGGTATAAATGAATATCAGTTTGCAATTATGTTTATTTTCAATATGGCTGTGGGTGCATTATCACCACCAATGGGGACGTTGATGTTTGTAACATGTGGGATTACAAAATGCAAAATGAGTGCATTTATCAAAGAAGCAGTTCCGTTCTACTTATTGCTGATTATATGTTTGGCTATGTTAGCATACATTCCGGCATTTAGTATAGGATTTATTAATTTATTCTATTAAACGTAAAAACAGAATACAGTTTAATTACATGAAGATAACAAGCATAAAATAGAAGTGTTTTTATGTTTGTTATCTTTATTGACTATTACGAGAAAAAGAGGAGACAACTATGAAAATAAATGAAAAACATAAGCAAATGAAAAAACAGCGTCCTATTCGTGTTCTGCAATTTGGTGAAGGAAACTTTCTGCGAGGCTTTATTGACTACGGCATTGACGTTGCCAACGAAAAACTCGGATTTAACGGTGATGTTGCTATCATTAAAGCCCGTCCGGGCAGCCTGGAACATTTCCATGCGCAGGATAACATGTACACCGTAGCTCTGCGCGGAATCAAAAACGGCAAAGTCTGCGAGGAAGACCGCATCATAACCTGTGTACAGAAAACACTTGGCTCGACGGAAGACTATGCTGCATTCATGCAGCTCGCAGAACTCGACACACTCGAATTCGTCATTTCAAACACAACCGAAGCAGGAATTGTCTACGAAGACACTGATCAGCTTGAAGACCGTCCGCCAAAGACTTATCCGGCCAAACTCACCAAATTTCTCTATGAACGCTTTAACTTCTACAACGGAGCAAAAGATAAAGGCCTCACCATACTGCCAGTAGAACTCATCGAAAAAAATGGTGAAAACCTAAAAAAATGTGTACTTCAGTACACAAAACGCTGGCAGCTTGGTGAACCCTTTGAAAAATGGCTGGAAAATGCCAACTTTTTTGCCGGAACACTCGTTGACCGCATTATCACAGGCTATCCCGAAGCCGAAGCCGCAGCACTCAACAAAAAATGGGGCTACGAAGACAACCTTATCGTCATGGGCGAACCCTTTGGCCTCTGGGTCATTGGTGATGCACGCATTGAAAAACAACTAAAAATATCCTCGCATGCACTTACCGTGGAATTCACCAATGAACTTGAAAAATACAAAGAACGCAAAGTACGCATTCTCAATGGAGCCCACACCTCCATGGTACTCGGAGCCTACCTTGCAGGCAAAAACTATGTTCGTGAATGCATGGAAGACCCCGTGATTCGCAAACAAATCGAAACAACCGTCCTTGGCGAAATCGTCCCTACTGTCCACATGGCAAAAGAAAAAGCCGAAGAATTCGCCCGCTTCGTCTTTGAACGCTTTGAAAATCCATTCGTTCGGCATGCACTTCTCTCCATTGCACTCAACTCCGTATCCAAATGGAAAGTCCGCGTACTGCCGACACTGAAAGACATCTATGCCCGCGACGGCAAACTGCCACAAAATCTGACCTTCTCCTTTGCCGC
>JBAYAD010000070.1:0-11541 GCA_041669965.1 Selenomonadaceae bacterium | reverse complement strand
TCGGTAAACTTGCTGTCTGTGGTACAGTCAACGATCTGTCAATGACAGGAGCTATACCACGTTATCTGTCGGTGGGTTTGATTCTGGAAGAAGGGTTCCCGATAGCGGATCTTAAAAAAATTGTTGCGACGATGAAAAGTGCTGCAGAAGAAGCCGGTGTTTATATTGTTACAGGCGATACCAAAGTCGTCAATAAAGGTGCAGCGGACGGGATTTTTATCAATACAGCAGGTATTGGTGATATTATTTCGGGCACAAATATCACACCAAAGCGTGTAGCACCGGGAATGGATGTCATCCTCAGCGGTTATATCGGCGATCATGCGACGGCTATTATGGCGGGACGTCATGAACTTGTTTTGCCGGAAGATGTGAAAACGGACTGTGCACCGCTTTGCGGGCTTACGAAGGCAATGCTGACAGCTGTGCCGGAAATTGCTGTACTTCGTGATCCAACGCGCGGCGGCATTGCGGCGACACTCAATGAGATTGCCGAGCAGTCGAATACGGGGATTTTGCTCGATGAAACAACAATACCGGTACGCCCTGCGGTTGTGGGGGTTTGTGAGATTCTTGGTTTTGATCCGCTCTATCTGGCAAATGAAGGTAAGCTGCTAGCATTTGTCGACCATGATAAAAGCGAAAAACTTCTTAATGTCATGCATGCGCACAAATATGGCAGAGATGCATGCATAATTGGTACAGTCACGCAAGAATCGGTTGGGCAGGTTGGTATGCGTACGACCATTGGCGGAATTCGCGTTGTCGATATGCCAATCGGTGGACAAATTCCGCGTATTTGCTAAAAAATAAAAATCCCCGCTAAGCTTACACTTAAAGGTGTATGCCTGACGGGGATTTTTACTAAAATATTTTTATTTATTTGGCAGCGATTCGTTGATCTGTTCAATCGAAGGCTGGGTACCGTCATTAATACATTCGGCGGTAATCGTTATCTTGCGGGCTTCATCGGATTTTGGAATATCAAACATAATGTCAAGCATAACATCTTCAATGATGCCTTTGAGACTACGGGCGCCGGTTTTGCGCTCAATGGCTTTTTGAGCAACGGCACGCAGTGCTTCGTCACTGAAAGTAAGTGTTACGTTATCCATGCCAAGAAGTTCTTCATACTGTTTAACCGGTGCGTTCTTCGGTTCTGTAAGAATACGCAGAAGAGCATCTTCATCAAGTGTTTCAAGCGTGCAGATGACTGGCAGACGACCAATGATTTCCGGTATGATACCATATTTCATAAGATCTTCCGGACGTACCTGTTTGATAAGTTCATCAAACTTTGGATTATTGTCCATGCTCTTAACCGTGGCACCAAAGCCAATGTTTGCGTCCGCTTTCTGCAGGCGTTTGGCGATAACCTTATCAATACCAACAAAAGCACCGCCAACGATGAAGAGGATATTTGTCGTATTGACCTTAATGGTCGGGGCTTCGGGATGCTTGCGCTGACCGCGTGCTGTGAATTCAACGACGCTGCCTTCGAGCATTTTGAGCAGTGCCTGCTGGACTCCTTCATGTCCAGGGTCTGCAGTGATCGAGTTATTTGCCCCGGACTTGCGAGCGATTTTGTCAAATTCATCAAGGTAAATGATGCCATGTTCAGCTTTTTCAATGTCTTTGTCTGCAGCGTAATAAAGATTTCGTACAGCGACTTCTACATCGGCGCCAACAAAGCCGGCCTCCGTGAGACTTGATGAATCAGTTACAGCAAATGGAATATCGAGAAGCTTCGAAAGATGCTGCAAAAGGGCTGTTTTACCACAGCCGGATGGCCCGAGCATGATGACATTGGATTTTTCGATTTCGGTACTGGCATCCTCTTTAAGATAACCGTACTTCATGCGTTTGTAATGATTATAAATGGCGACAGATAAAACTTTTTTTGCATGATCCTGATTGATAATGTATTCATCAAGATATTTTTTGATGATATGCGGTTTGTTCTTTGCAATTGTATCATCAAGGGTTGCAGCGAAATTCTTTTTTTCTTCGACAACCTTAGTACTTTCGTTTTCTTCAATAAAATGGTAAACTTCACGCACGCAGTTTTTGCAGATTGCAAATCCAGTCTGCGGATCATAGATCGGCAGGTCATATTGATCGTGAATAGTAACCATACGTTTACAGAAACTGCATTGGTGCTTCATGATTTCTTTGCTTTCTTCTTTTGCCATGGAATTTCCTTCTTTCCTGGAGGTCTGAAGACCGTGTACTATTATTATCAATGATTTAGTGAATTTTTTCAAGCAATTTTTATTGCACGCTTGCACGTGTTCTTGCAGTATGCTATAATTATCGGGTAATGAACAGGGTTCTGTCCATTGCTGAAAAAGCTTATAAAGCGACTGGCTTTACCCCGAAAACGGGAGGCTAGGTCTAACCAAACTTTCGCAGAGAGAGTTTGTATCATTCCCGGTTCTTGGGAAAAGTGAGGTGCACAGATATGAAAAAAGGAATTCATCCGGAATATCATGAAGCAACTGTAATTTGTGGTTGCGGTAATAGCTTTAAGACAGGTTCCGTAAAAGAAGAAATGCGTATTGATGTATGTTCGAAATGCCATCCTTTCTTTACTGGTCGTCAGCGTGATGCTGCAGCTGGCGGTAGAATTGAAAAATTCAACAAGCGTTACGGAAAAAAATAATCTTAAAAAGGGCAGAGCAGAGATGCTCTGCTTCATTTTTATCTGAGCAGATACCGGTAATTCCGGAAAAAAGGAGGAATTCCGTTGGAAAATAAATTGATGGTAGGCGGTCAGGCCGTTATTGAGGGTGTCATGATGCGCGGACCGAAGCTTGTAGCGACTGCAGTAAGAGAGCCATCAGGTAAAATCAGTGTAAAAGTAGATTCGGTGAAGTCAATAGGTGATACCTATCCTATATTAAAGAAGCCAATGCTGCGTGGTGTTGTGGCACTTGGGGAGTCGCTTGTTTTGGGGATAAAGTCGCTGTCTTACTCGGCGAAGATGGCAGGAGAAGAGGATGAGCAGCTTTCAGATAAAGAGCTGGTCGGGACGATTCTTTTTGCCCTGGTGATGGCTGTTGTGCTTTTTGTCGTCATTCCGACGAGTGCAGCAAAGTATCTTCATGCAGCGACAACGAGTCCTATTCTGTTGAATCTTATGGAGGGTGCATTGCGTCTGGCAATTTTTTTGGTGTATATCTACGGGATTTCCCGGATGAAGGATATCAAGCGTGTGTTCCAGTACCATGGTGCAGAGCATAAGACGATTCATGCCTATGAAGCGGGGGTACCGCTTACGGTGGAAAATGTGCAAAAGTTTTCGACGCTGCATCCGCGCTGCGGGACGGCATTTTTGCTCATTGTTATGATTGTGAGTATTTTTGTATTTGCGTTTCTGGGGTGGCCGGATCTTTGGCTGCGCATTTTATCGCGTGTCATTTTGCTGCCGGTCGTTGCAGGTGTATCTTATGAAATTATACGTTTTGCCGGACGAACGAAAAATCCTGTTGTGCATATGGCGATCCTGCCAGGGCTCTGGCTTCAGAAGATCACAACAAATCAGCCGGCAGATGAAATGGTTGAGGTAGCAATCCAGTCACTTGAGGCGGTCATTGCCACTGACCCGGTACCGGAGCGAACTGTGGCAGCAGAAACAGTAGCGATAGCTGAAAGCTGAGTTCATAGTAAGCTGCAGGCCTTTAAGCTGGCATCGTGCTATTTGAGTTTCAATTTGAGTTTTGTATGAGGTGAAAAATTCGTGCTGGATAAATTACAGGCGGTTGAAAATAAATATTTAGAGCTGGAATCACTTATTAGTGATCCGGATGTGCTTACAAATATGGAAAAGTGGCAGCATTATAACAAGGAACATGCGGCACTGACTCCCATCGTGGAAAAGTTTCGTGAATATAGAGCGGTATGTAAGGGTATTGATGAAGATAAGGCAATGTTCAACGAACAGCTTGATGATGATTTTCGCAAGATGATAGAGGCTGAGATCAGCGAACTCAAAGTAAAAAAAGAAGCACTTGAGGCAGAGCTGCCAAGGCTGCTTTTGCCAAAAGATCCAAATGATGATAAAAGTGTCATTGTTGAAATCCGCGGTGGTGTCGGTGGTGAGGAAGCGGCGCTTTTTGCGGGTGATCTTTTTCGTATGTATTCACGTTATGCTGAAAAACAGGGCTGGTCGATTGAAGTACTTAATGCAAATTCGACAGAGCTGGGAGGATTCAAGGAAGTATCCTTTTCTGTTGCTGGCTATGGAGCATATAGCCGGCTTAAGTATGAAAGCGGTACACATCGTGTACAGCGTGTTCCGGCGACGGAGTCAGCAGGCCGTATTCACACTTCTGCCGTAACGGTAGCTGTTTTGCCGGAAGTAGAAGAGGTTGAGGTTGATATTAAGGCAAATGACCTTCGCATTGATACGTACTGTGCGAGCGGAGCAGGTGGTCAGTATGTAAACCGTACAGAAACTGCAATCCGTATTACACATTTACCAACGGGTATTGTTGTGCAGTGCCAGGATGAAAAATCCCAGCTCAAAAACAAAGAACAGGCAATGCGTGTCTTGCGTGCCCGCGTGCAGGAACAGGCAACAGCAGCACAGAATAGTGAGGTTGCTGCAGACCGTAAGAGTCAGATTGGATCGGGTGACCGCAGTGAGCGCATCCGTACCTATAACTTTCCACAAGGGCGTGTGACAGATCATCGCGTTGGACTTACCTTGCATAAGCTGGATTTCGTGCTGAACGGAGAACTCGATGAAATATTGAATGCATTGATTACAGCTGATCAGGCAGAAAAAATGAAGCAGGTTAAATGATATGGCACAAAGCGAGCTATGGACAATTGGCAGTATCATAAAATGGACAGAGCAGTACTTTGGATCAAAGGGCGTGGAGTCTCCACGCCTTGATGCCGAGGTACTGCTTTCCTATGTTCTGAAGAAAGAACGGATTTATCTCTATGTGCATTTTGATGAGCCACTGGAGCCAGGGGAGCTGGCAGTGTTCCGTGAAATGGTTAAGCAGCGTGTGCTGCATGTACCTGTTGCTTATATTATTGGATATCGAGAGTTCATGGGGCTGACGTTTAAGGTGTCACCTGCTGTGCTTGTGCCACGGCCTGATACGGAGATTCTTGTGCAAGCTGTACTGGATCGTGTAAAAGACAAGATAGCTGGGGCTGAGATCGCTGATATCGGAACGGGCAGCGGTGCTGTTGTATTGTCACTGCTGAAATATATACCCGATCTTTCAGCCGTAACAGTAGATATTTCTTTAGCTGCACTGGCGATTGCAAAAGAAAATTCCAGGTTGCTTGAGGTAGATGATCGTGTTGCTTTTTACGAGGGAGATGTCTATGCGCCGCTCGCAGGCCAGAAGCTTGATGTCATTGTGTCGAATCCACCGTATATTCCGGATGCAGATATTGCCGGACTGGCACCGGAGGTACGTGATAATGAACCACATATGGCACTGGCTGGTGGCAGGGATGGTCTTGATTTTTATCGCCGGCTCGTACGAGAAGGCGCACCAAAACTAAAAAACGGAGGATTTCTTGCGTTTGAGGTTGGGATTCATCAGGCAAAAGCCGTTGCAGCGTTGGCCGAGAATGAGGTCCTACTTGGAAAAACAGAAATTATTAAGGATTATGCAGGTATTGAGCGAGTGGTCATTATTTGGAAAGCGTGAAAATAGATATGGAAACAAAAATTATTAAAATAGAAAATGTAAAGCATCAAGCTGCAGCAATTGAAGCGGCGGCGGCTGTCATAAAAAGCGGCGGAATTGTAGCTTTTCCCACGGAAACAGTCTATGGACTTGGTGCAAATGGCCTTAGTGCGGAGGCATCAGCAGGAATCTATGAAGCAAAAGGGCGTCCGTCAGATAATCCACTTATTCTTCATATTTCAGATATGAAGATGCTGGAATCAATTGCGGCAGAGGTTACAACAGCGGCAAAGAAACTGCTTGCAGCATTTTGTCCGGGACCTATTACGCTTATATTGAAGCACAAGCCGGTTGTACCGCTCCGAATCACGGGCGGTCTTGATACGGTCGGCATTCGTATGCCGGATAATGATGTGGCACGGGCACTTATCAAGAGTGCAGGCATGCCAATTGCAGCACCAAGTGCTAATATATCGGGACGACCGAGTCCGACAACAGCAAAAGCTGTTTATCGTGATATGAAGGGGCGCATTGCTATGATTCTTGATGGTGGACCGTGCACCTTTGGGATTGAGTCAACAATTGTTGATTGTACGAGTACGGTACCAACCGTGCTTCGACCGGGAGCGATAACGATGGAAATGCTTGCGGAGGTGCTTGGCAGAGTGCAGCTCGATGGGGCACTTTCAGGTGGTGACAGCATACCGAAAGCTCCGGGTATGAAATATACGCACTATGCACCAAGGGTGCCGCTGACACTGCTTGAAGGAGTGCCGGAACATATGGCCGATGGATTTGCTAAAGCGATTGCAAAGTTTGAGGCTGAGGGTCATACAGTTGGACTGATTGCAAGCCGTGAGATCGCGGAAATTTTACAGCATGAGCCTACCTATGTTTATGGTGATCAGGGTGATATTGACGCAATTGCGGCCTGTCTGTATGAAGCACTCAGGAGCTTTGATGATGTACCTGTTGATATGCTGCTGGGTGAGGGAACGACAGATAAAGGGCTGGGGCTTGCGGTCATGAATCGTCTTCATAAAGCAAGTGGTTTTCGCACAATAAAAGTATAAGATTTTATTTTTCAATAGAGAGGTCTTGTGGTAGAATAAAGTGGAACTGTTTTGGTTGAATGTGAAAATTTGAGAATAGATAAGCCTAGGCAATCGTCGTAGGGAGATGTGCATATGAAAAAAATACTTTTTGTCTGTACAGGAAATACATGCCGCAGTCCAATGGCAGAGGTTTTGCTGGAAGATAAGATTGAGAAAGCGGCAAAGATAACCGAGTTCTTGGCAGAGTCCGCCGGACTGGCGGTTGTGCCGGGGGCTCCGGCATCAGAAAATTCGTGCCTTGCCATAGAGAAATGCGGATTGTCACTGGCAAACCATAGAGCCAGACCGCTTACACAACAGTTGGTAGAGGAGTCTGTACTTGTTCTTACAATGACAGATCACCATCGGGATGTCATTCAGCAGGAAGTACCAGCTTTTGCCGATCGTGTGTTTACGATTGCCGAGTATTCCGGTTGCGATGGGGAGATTACAGACCCTTATGGTGAAACTCTGAAGCGTTATGAAGCATGCATTTGTGATTTACAAAATAGGATAGATTTGATATGGAAAAAAATAAACAAATGAAAGGTTGAGGGAAAATTGAAGATTACGATTGGCAGTGATCATGGAGCAGTGGAACTGAAGGAAGAAGTAAAGAGTGTATTGTCAGAGTTTAAGGATATTGAAGTTAATGATATAGGGACATTTGGTACAACATCGGTTGATTATCCGGATATTGCGGAGACGGTAT
Organism: Selenomonadaceae bacterium; assembly: GCA_041669965.1. Taxonomy (GTDB): domain Bacteria; phylum Bacillota; class Negativicutes; order Selenomonadales; family Selenomonadaceae; genus UBA1792. The sequence continues at coordinate 4,078 of JBAYAD010000070.1, read as the reverse complement.
GCCAGACCATCGTCGATGGCAGTGCTGACCGTGGCATTGTTCTTTGTGGCACAGGTATTGGTATTTCGATTGCAGCAAACAAGATAAAGGGTATCCGTGCAGCACTTTGCAATGATGTCTATTCGGCACGTATGTCACGTGAACATAACAATGCCAATGTACTCGCTATGGGTGGTCGTGTTATGGGCTTTGGCCCGGCAGGTGAAATCGTGCGTGTATGGGTCACGACAGAGTTTGCTGGTGGGCGTCATGAACGCCGTGTGGGCAAGATTATGGCGCTCGAAGAAAAATGAGTACGTTTGGTTGGGTTATGCTCGGAAGATTTTCCGGAATAACTGGACAAATTAAAGCAAACAGAAAAAAGCAGGAGGTTGTTTTATGAGTTTATTGGATACTTTATCAAAGGTTGATCCGGAGATTGCGGCACAGCTTGATAATGAGCTGAGTCGTCAACGCAATAAGCTGGAGCTTATTGCGTCAGAAAATATTGTTAGTAAGGCAGTTATGGAAGCTCAGGGGAGTGTGCTTACGAACAAATATGCCGAAGGCTATCCAGGTAAGCGCTACTATGGTGGCTGCGAATATGTTGATGTTGTCGAACAGCTTGCAATTGACCGCGCGAAGGAGCTTTTTGGCGCAGAATATGCAAATGTTCAGCCTCATTCTGGTGCACAGGCTAATATGGCAGTGTTTTTTGCTCTTTTGACGCCGGGAGATACTGTCATGGGTATGAATCTTACCGATGGAGGTCATCTTACACATGGCAGCCCCGTAAATATGTCTGGCAAATATTTTCATATTGTACCATATGGTGTAGATAAAGAAACTGAACGCATTGACTATGATGCATTGCAGAAAATAGCTGAAGAATGCAAGCCAAAGCTTATTGTAGCAGGTGCATCTGCTTATGCGCGTATTATTGACTTTCCCCGTCTTGCAGAAATCGCAAAATCTGTTGGAGCCTATCTCATGGTCGATATTGCGCATATTGCTGGTCTTGTTGCAACAGGGCTTCATCCAAGTCCGATGATGTATGCTGATGTTGTTACGACGACCACCCATAAGACATTACGTGGTCCACGCGGCGGCATGATTCTTTGCAAGAGTGCTGAGTTTGGCAAGCAGTTCAATAAGGCGATTTTTCCTGGTATTCAGGGCGGGCCGCTTATGCATGTCATTGCTGGTAAGGCCGTAGCATTTAAGGAAGCACTGAGCGATGAATTTAAAGAATATCAGAAGCAAGTCATAAAAAATGCGGCAATGCTTGCAAATACGCTTACAGCAAAGGGCTTTCGTATTGTTTCGGGGGGCACGGATAACCATCTTATGCTCGTTGATCTCAGAACAAAAAATATTACAGGCAAGGAAGCAGAAAAGCTTCTTGATGATGTAGGAATCACAGCAAATAAGAATACAATTCCTTATGAACCGTTGAGTCCGTTTGTGACAAGTGGTATTCGCCTTGGCTCACCGGCACTCACGACACGTGGCTTCAAGGAAGATGACATGAGGAAAGTAGCAGAAATCATTGCACTCGTTCTCGATCATCCGAATGATGAAGACTCCCGGAAGAAGGCAACAAAGATGATTGCTGGTCTTTGCGCAAAATATCCAATTTATTAAAAGGTGGCTAATTGAATGAAAGAATTGAAAGTAAACGTGATCAATCATCCGTTGATTCAGCATAAACTTACGCTTATGCGCAAGGAAGAAACCGGTACAAAGGATTTCCGCGAACTTCTTGAGGAAATTGCTATGCTTATGGCATACGAGATTACACGCGATTTTCCTCTCAAGGAAGTAGAAATTAAGACACCTGTCGCAAGGTGCAAGTCGAAGGTGCTCGCTGGCAAAAAGGTTGGCGTTGTGCCGATTTTGCGAGCGGGGCTTGGTATGCTTAATGGTGTTGTCAATATGATACCGGCAGCTCGTGTGGGTCATGTCGGCATGTATCGTGATCCGGAAACATTGAAGCCGGTAGAATATTATTGTAAACTTCCGAGTGATGTAAGTGAACGTACACTCATTGTTGTTGATCCTATGCTTGCAACAGGAGGCTCTGCAGCAGCAGCGCTGAAGCTTCTCAAGGAAAAAGGCGCTAAATCTCTTATTCTTATGTGCCTGGTAGCGGCACCGGAGGGAATTCGGGTCATCAACGAGGAACATCCGGATGTTCCTCTCTATGTAGCAAGTATTGACGAAAAACTTAACGATAAAGGCTATATTGTACCCGGTCTTGGCGATGCTGGTGATCGTATTTTTGGGACATTGTAAGAAACGGAAATAAGAAAAGCCTCCTTATTAGAAGGAGGCTTTTCTTGAAGGAGGACAAATCATGGTACAAGAACGGCCGGAATGGACCGATTATTTTCTTGATATTGCTAAGGCTGTGGGCCGCCGTTCAACCTGTCTGCGCCGCCAGTATGGGGCAATCATCGTGAAGGATAAGATTATTATCAGCACAGGTTATAATGGTGCACCGCGCGGTGAAGCGAACTGTATCGATACAGGTGTTTGCGAAAGAGAACGTTTGCATGTACCAAAAGGACAGAACTATGAACTTTGTGTTGCCGTTCATGCAGAACAGAATGCAATGCTCAATGCTGACCCGGGTAAAATGCAGGGTGCGACGATCTATGTTGTTGGCTACAATTCGGATGGTACGCTTGCTTCCGGTAAACCATGTCTGCTTTGCCGCCGCATGCTGCGGAATGCAATGCTGGAAAAGGTTGTCTATCTTGAGACGGATGGTACTCTTGTTGAGTGCGAGCCAAAAAATATAATAGGATAAAATAAGCTTGTATACATATAAACTGAGTGGCACTATGCTTTTAATTTTGACTGTAATACAGAAACAGGACCTTTGCACAAAATGCGATAGAATCGCTGCGCAAAGGTCCTGTTTATATTTAAGCGATTAGATTTTGAATTTCCTGATTTCACTTTGTAGATTTTGGGCAAGCTCAGCTAAAGAGCGGCTGGCTGAAGAAATTTCCTCGAGTGAAGCGGACTGCTCTTCCGTTGCGGCAGAAACGTTCTGAGCTTCTTCAGAGGCAGTTTGGCTCATTGTATTGATGGTTTTCGTTGAGATAATGATTTTTTCGTTGCCGGATGTAATTTGGTTAACAGCCTGTTGTGAGTCTTTGATTTGTGTATCAATTTCAGCAACCATAGCAGAGATTTTGTTAAAAAGTGTGCCAGTCGTATTGACAAGCTCAGCACCGCGATGAACAGAAGCAGTGCCAGCCTGCATTGAGATGACAGCATTTTCTGTATCACTTTGGATCTTACCGATGAGCTCGCTGATATGTGTTGCAGCTGTTTGTGATTGTTCGGCAAGCTTACGGACTTCTTCGGCAACGACGGCAAACCCTCGGCCATTTTCACCAGCGCGAGCAGCTTCAATTGCAGCATTGAGGGCAAGGAGATTTGTTTGTCCGGCAATGCCGGAGATCGTATTGACAATCTCACCAATTTCCTTAGAGCTTTCACCCAGGGTTTCAATTACACCTGCAGAAGTAGTAACTGTAGCCTCAATGTCCTGCATTTGCTTGATCGTCATATTAATTGCTTCAGTGCCGTGCAGGGTCTGTTGATTCGTTTGTTCTGCATGGGAAACGATGCTTTGCGTATTCGTATGCAGAAGTGCAACATCTGAGGAAATCACATTCATTTCAGTCGACACATGATGGATTTCCTGTGCTTGCTTATCTGCACCTTCGGCGACGTTTGTGATTGAAACAGCAACCTGTGTCGATACCTCGGCAGACTGTTCCGCACTGGCGGTAAGTTCTTCACTTGCGGCAGCAAGCTGCTCAGAAGAGGAGTGTACCTGAGTGATAAGCTTGTGCAGGCTTGTGCGCATGTTGAGAAGCGCTTTTGCCAGTGCGCCGATTTCATCGTTACTGTCAGCCATTCCTGTAGCTGTGTCGGTGAAATCACCATTAGATAAGCGAGTCGCAAACTGCATCATGGACTTCATAGAACCGGTGATTTTCATAATGAGCCAAAGAATGATACCAGCAAGCAAAAAGATGATAACGGCGGTACTGATGCCAGAGACAATTGCCATCTTTTG
>JBAYAD010000069.1:0-11653 GCA_041669965.1 Selenomonadaceae bacterium | reverse complement strand
ATGCTTGTGCCATTTCATTTGCTACAACGCCTGTCCCTAAAATTGCCCAGCGCGGGGCTTTTTTTTCTGCCATAACAATGCCTCCTCAGCAAAATATATTGATGTCTTCACTATACCTGCCCCAAAGAATTCTGTCAATAAACGGTGGCTCATCGCGCTGGTTGTTTGGCTAACATGCTGTCAAAACACTGATTTGCCTGAGTACGAATGTGATCTTCTAATAAATCAAAAATGTTTAATTCAACTAAAGCGAAATAACTATTAAAAGGAATTGTACTTTGTGAAATTGAATATATCTTTTTAAGGTAAATCGTAGTGGAAGTATCTATAGATAAATAAAAGAGGTAAAAAAATGAAGCGATTGATCATGGTAAATGGAACGATGGGAGCAGGAAAAACAGCAACCTGTAATGAGCTTTTAAATATCGTGCAGCCAAGTGTTTTTTTAGATGGGGACTGGTGCTGGAACATGAAGCCTTTTACAGTCACAGAAGAAACAAAAGCGCTGGTTCTGAAAAATATTTGTTTTAGCCTGAACAACTTTCTGGCATGTTCTGAATTTGAAAATATTATTTTTTGCTGGGTTATGCATGAGGAATCTATTCTGGATGAGATTTTAAGCCAATTGTCTTTAACAGACGTTGCTGTATATAAGTTTTCCTTGATATTGTCAAAAGAGGCACTGACGAAACGGATTGGAAAAGATATTCTGGATCAGAAAAGACACGCAGATGTGCTGTCACGAAGCATTTCACGGATTGCTCTCTACGAAAAAATGGATACAACTAAAATTGATGTCAGTGTTATTACGGCAAAGCAAGCTGCCAATAAAATAGCAAGTATGATTTCTCAAGCAGTGTCCTGAAAAACTGGTTGGAATTTGCTGTTGGTGTTAAGTGACAGGCAGCTACACAAATCAAAGAGCAGGTTGTTACACCAATAAGCAGCTGGAATCTGGTACGTTCTATAACTCAAAGAAATAGACGTTAATAAATTTAGTAGTACGTATCACATGAATTGTGGAGGAAAACATGAGTAATTTATTTTTTCATATTCACTACTGCAAGTGCAGACAATTTAATAAACTAGAAAAACCGCTACCTAAAATCACCAGAAAAATTCAACATCATGAAATCATTTTTTTTACTCGAGGAAAGGGTGTTTTGAAAATTGATAAAGCCAAAGAACTTATTATTGAAGGTAATAAAATGGTCAGATAAGTAGCGCAAATACTTGGTTTTATGGATGAGTTTTATTTTAGCAGGATATTTAAAAAATTTGAAGGGATAAGTCCTTCGGAATATTATAGCAAAAATGTCCATGAAGTTTAATATAATACTTGGGAAATTATCAGATAAGATTGGACCTCATAAAGTAATACTTACAGCACTTATTGCGGCAGGAATTCTATTTATACCGCAGGCTTTTGTAAGAAATCCATGGCAGCTAATCGGATTACGATTTTTGCTTGGGTTTGCGACAGCAGGCCTTGCACCATCGATTAGTACGCTGCTTAAAAAGATAACACCAGATGCTCTGACAGGCAGAATATTTGGGTTTAATATAGCTGCGTTTTATCTGGGAACTTTTTTTGGCTCTGTGTCTGGCGGACAAATAGCAGCACATCTAGGTATCAGATATGTGTTTTTTATTACAAGTAGTTTACTTCTTTTTAATGCAATCTGGGTCTATTGTAATGTGTATAAAAAAATGAATGTCTTACAAAATCAAACTAAATAAGGGGAGAATAAAAATGAAAAATCTAAAATCAACAGAAACCGAATTGATAAAATCAGAACGAACGGCTCTTGTAGTGATAGATTTGCAAAACGGAATTGTAAATAGGGAACTTTCACCTTATACTGGCGCGAAGGTTGTTGAGAATGCAAGCCGACTCGTTCATACATTTACAGAGAAGGGTGCTTTTGTGGTTCTTGTAAGGGTTTCCTTTGTCGATGGAAAAGACATGCTCAAACCCCAAATTGATTTGAAAACGAATTTAGGACAAATTCAAGAAGGCTGGGATCGTCTTGTGCCTGAACTGGCAAACAGTAAAAATGTTTATGCTATTACCAAAAGACAGTGGGGGGCATTCTATGGCACGGACCTTGACTTACAGCTGCGGCGCCGTGGAATTGATACGATTGTATTATGCGGTATTTCTACTGGAATTGGAGTGGATACGACGGCAAGAGAAGCTTTCCAACATGGTTATAATCAAATTTTTGCAGAAGATGCGATGACGGCTTCAACAAAAGAAGAACATGATTATGTTTGTAAATACATCTTTCCGAGAATCGGTCAGGTTCGCACAAGTGAAGAAGTCACTTTATCATTAAGATAAAAGAATCATGGATCGGCTGCAATAAAGGGACTGGATTTACAGGTAAATATTACTTTAATGGATTTATATCACTGATGCTAGGTCATTATTCTATCGTATTTAGTGGAATGAGAAACAAAGGTGCTTTGCTGGCAAGAAAGATTTTTTTAATTTTATAGAAAACAGTAGAAAAAGACATAATTTTGTCACACTTTTATTCTATATTAATCATATAGAGATTAAAGGAGGAGATTTACATGAAAAAGAAAATAGCGGGTTTTATTATGGCGGTTATGCTTATGGGGGCATTACCTGTTTTTGCGGCAGAGCTGCAAAGTAAGGACGCTGATAATTCAGCGGATGCACCATACTGCTATAATCAGACAGATAACGGCAGTGGACAGGGATACCAGCGTGGTGGTGGTTGCTGGAGAAATTAAGGTATAGTTATTAGTTTGCGGGTTATAAATGACATATAAAAGGGCTGCGGCACGAACTTTCGTGCCGCAGCCCTTTTGTCTGGTGCACCCGGCAGGGGCGCAATCTAACAGGTAAAAGTCCCGAGAGTAGGTAGATAAAATAGTGCCAAGCACATAACTTAAGACAAGGGTGTACGGAAAAATACACAATCGATTGTTTGAATCGGCAATTGAACAATGAAATATCAACAATTGCAGATATTCTTAAAACAACAGCCATTGAGCTATATTCATATTCTGAATATAAATCAATGACTGCTATTTTTTAGATGGTTAAGGCTTTTTTGATTGCAGTACTTACACCTGAATTGTTATTGTCATTCGTCACAAAAGAGGCGATTTTTTTAATCTCTGGAACGGCATTTTCCATTGAGGCGGAATGGTCGGGGAACTCTTCAAACATTGTAATATCATTCAAACCATCACCTATGACCATGACCTCATCTCTTTTGATTCCCGCATCTTTTGCAATGTGTTTGAGTATCGCGCCTTTCGTTGCTGCAGCATCATTGATTTCAATATTGGTTGAAAAACTTGCCGATATAGCGATACCATGGATCATTTCCATTTGTTTTCGAAAAGCAGACATTTCCTCTGCCGTATCACCAAAACTAATAAATTTGGCAATTTTAATATCACTAGTCAAAAAAGCATTTATATCCTTAATATAATGCATATGACGAAAATGAGAATTGTGGAGAAGATATAGAAAAATTTGCAGCATGCTAAAATTTGCATGATAGATACGTATTCGTTTGATCATACCGCAAAAGGATTGAAATCTTGTGTTGGGGGTATAACAGCCCTTATTTGTATAAATTTCAATAGCAAACTTTTTTGTTTCCTGCATCATAGAAAGTATTTTACGGGCTTTTTCTTTTTCAATATAGATACCAGCAATGCAATCGCCAGCAGTATTAAAATATTCAGCACCATTCATTGTAATGTATTCACATTCCAATCCATATTTATCAAGAAGCGGCTTTACATCATCATAAAGACGTCCCGTTGCAATTGCAAAGCGTATATTTTGCTGCTGGGCTTCTTTTATCATATGGCAATTTTCTAGGGAAATTTCATGACGGTTGTTTATTAATGTGCCATCCATATCGACTGCAATAAATTTAATCATCGTCCAAGGCCTCCTGATAAAATAATATAATAAGCGTATAACGAATCGGGACAATTGTAAATGATAAATAAAGATCAAATACAATTGTATGATATAATAAACTTGTATTTTCTGGGTATGTGATGTTGCTATTATAACAGCCAATGGAACTGAAAAAACATCTGTATTGGTCTTTTTTATATGCCTTAAAATAAGTTTTTTGTATTGTACTATTGAGCCGAACGCTTTATACTGGAGGAAATAGTTTAAATAAATTTTCACTGCAAAAAAAATGGCAGAAATGCCAGAATAGAAGCGTTTTCAGCAGCTTCAATAAAAGGTGATAGTATGCCAGTAAAACTAAACTTAACAGGTCAGCGTTTCACGCGCCTCATTGCTTTGCATGAAGTTGGCAAGGATCAGCAGGGGAATATTCAATGGCTCTGTAAATGTGATTGCCAAAACACCGTCATTGTTTCTGCAGTTCGGCTTCGCTCTGGTAATGTCAAAAGCTGTGGCTGTTTGAGACAGGAGCAGGCGATTGAAACACAGAAAAAAGCGACTGCGGCAGTAATTCGCGATGGTACAAGTAAAAACATATTAAGTAAAGTCATAAAGAGCAATACCGGTGTTCGTGGGGTATCTTATAATAAATTTAGTCGTAAATATGAAGCGAAGTTAGTATATCAGGGGAAAGTGCGTTTTCGGGGGTCTTTTAAAAAGCTTAGTGAAGCCATCGCTGCGCGACAGGCTGCAGAGAAAAAATGGTTGGAACCGTTGGCGGATAAATGGAAATAAAATACGTAGATATAGACTATTTTATTTTTTGGTACAAGAATGACTTTCTATCGTAGTTTTATTCTACAATAGAAAGTCGATTTTTTTATAAACACCTTTAAAATCGTAATATTTTCTACTGTAGGAACGTGCTATACTTATAGAAAATGAGACGGATGCCGGAGGTGGATATAATGGAAGAAGTCATTATCAAAAAGTGCGGCTCTTATGATTATAAAGAAGTAGAAAAAGCTGTTTTTTCAAGTATGGAACATTGCCCTGTTTTAAAAACAAAAGAAAAAAAGACGGGAAAAGCTTTGATCAAGGTAAACCTGTTGAAAAAAAACGTACCAGAAGATGTGGTGACAACACATCCTGCAGTTGTAGAAGCAGCAGTCAGATATCTGCAAAAATTTGGCTGGAACGTTATTATTGGCGATAGTCCGGGCGGGCCTTTTTATAAAAAACGTTTGGAAGAAATTTATAAAGCAAGTGGAATGGCAAAGGTTGCTGAAGCTACAGGCTGTGAGCTCAATTATGATGTAACTTCCGTAGAAGTAAAAAATGAAAAAGCGGAAAAACTGAAATCAATGGAAATTATTCGTGTGGTGACTGAGGTGGATCTGGTTGTTTCCATTGCCAAATTTAAAACGCACTGCATGATGATGTACACGGGCGCCGTCAAAAATCTATTTGGTGTTATACCAGGACTGACAAAAGCAGAATACCATTTTAAGATGCATACGGCAGAAAACTTTGCCGATCACTTGATTGATATTTGTGAGTATGTTCGACCGGACTTTACCATGATTGATGCGATTGAAGGTATGGAAGGAAACGGGCCTTCTTCAGGAACAAAACGTCACGTTGGACTCCTGCTGTCGGCAGTAAATCCCTATGCACTTGATACCGTTGGTACCCATGTTATGGGAATGGACCCGCTTACGGTACCCACCGTTCAATCTGCCAGAAGACGTGGATTGTTTAATGGTGAACTGGCAAATATAAAAATAGCAGGGAATGATGTTGAAACGATTCCGATAGTTCCCTTTAAGCGGCCGGCTTCTATTAAGCAAAGTTTAATCAGTGGGATTGTCCCACGTAAGGTGGAAGAGTTTTTCATCAAGGCTCTACGACCAAAACCGATTTTTCATCATGAAAAATGTATTTCCTGCGGTGACTGCATGCGGGGCTGTCCAGCAAAAATAATTAAGATGGAAAATGGAAAACCCGTTGCCGATCTGGAAAAATGCATCAGCTGCTTTTGTTGCCATGAATTATGTCCGGCAAAAGCCATTGATATAAAAGTATACTGGTTGCATAAAATATTATTTGGTACGAAACGATAAAAATTTGAAATAAAAAAATAATCGTCAACCTGGTTTAAGTTGAACGATTATTTTTTGTTTTTATTAGACACATCGATATCGCTGTACTACATTCATTGAGTGTGCGATTATTAACACGTGCCCTTTATTCAATAAGTGTTTTACGAATTACTTGAAGTTCCGCAAGGCGTTTGGTATCTGTTTCCGGATAACTCATTTTGATTTTACGCAGCGTCTCCAGAATAATCGCTGAAATAATTATTCTGCAATTGTCCTTATCATCTGCTGGCACGATATACCATGGTGATTTCTTTGTACTTGTTGCCCCCAGACAATCTCCATAGGCTTCCATGTAGTCATCCCAATATTGACGTTCTGAAATGTCATCAGACGTCAATTTCCAGTTTTTTTCAGGGTCATCAATTCGTTCCAAAAAACGTTTGCGCTGCTCATCCTTAGAAAGATGCAGAAAAAATTTGATAACCTTCGTACCGTTACAGTGCAAATGCTTTTCCAAATCAGCAATAGAGCGATATCGATTTTTCCAAATATTTTTTTTGTTCTGAATTTCTTCAGGAAGATTCTGCTTTGCGAGAATACTGGAATGGACACGGGCGATAAGTACTTCTTCATAATAGGATCGATTAAAAATACCGATTCGGCCTCTTTCCGGTAATTGGCAGGTGGTGCGCCAAAGAAAATCATGTTCCAGCTCTACAGAACTAGGGCTTTTGAAACTATATACCTGACAACCTTGCGGATTAACGCCTGACATTACATGCCGGATTGCACCATCTTTTCCGGCAGTATCCATTCCCTGAAAAATCACCAGCAGAGCATAGTGATTGTCTGACGCCAACAAACGCTGCAGGTCACTTAAGGATCCGACATGATCTTCTAAAATGTCCTTATACTCTTCTTTAGAGTCAAAGCACGGTTTAACTTTGGTTGCCCATTTGTTTAACTTGACCTTCGCATTTTTGGAAACACGAAAATCTTTAGAATTAATTTTCATCGTCATTCTCCTTTTTATGTGAACTTATTATTTAACTGCGAATTCCTTACAAGCTGCTGCACAATGTCTCTTAACTTGTTTATTATCAAAGAACTTGCCTGCGCTGCATCATCTCCCGTTGATTTCGTCTGTGTTTTCATTCTACTATGATACCGTTTCATTTACAACAAGAGTATTTTAATAGTAAGAATATTTTAAATAATAAACTAGATAAAATTTTGAATATTTTACTATAAACAATACAAAAAAAGCAATTTTCACAATGGTCAAAAGGTAAGTAAAAAAGAAGTTCATTGTGGATAAATCGTATAGTACAGAAGAATAGGCAAAAGGAAGTGGGAATATTTCTGATATGGTCTTTTTGTATTGTACTATTGGGCCTAAAGTTTTATAATAAAGAGAGGATTTTTTGAATTAAAGAGAATGTCTATACGTCTAGGCGTTTGGCATTTCAAAATAAGGAAGGAGTATTTCTGATGGCAAAATTCAACTGTACCTGCGGCTCACTTGAAGATTTTCGCATGGCAAGAGAGTCTATACGGGAAAATCTTCATACAATTTGTCCTGAATATTCGATGCAATTATTTGTAGCCATCAATGAAGCAGTAAACAACGCTTTTTTCCATGGTATAAATGATCACAAGGGGACTCAAGTAACACTGGATATTCAGCGAAATCAACAAGATTTATGTATGATCGTGAGGCATGATGGAGAAGGATTCACCCCGGAATACATTGACTGTACGACCAACAGCGAAGTGTATAATGAAAGCGGGCGTGGAATTGATATTATAAAACATTATGTGGATTCATTGGAATTCAGCCCCTCTGGTTGTGAAGTTATTATGCGCAAAAATTTAAGCAGTTCATCTATAAGAGGAGGTATTTCATGAAAGCAGATTTTAAAATGATAAATAATAAAGTAATGATTACGCTTGAAGGAAGTTTTTACGTTGAAGATGCTCTTTTGATCCGAACAAAAGCCTTATCTTATTTCAAAGACGGGCATAATGATTTCTTGATCGATTTATCACAAGTGGATTATATTGATAGTTCAGGACTCGGGGTTTTAGTTGCTCTGCAAAAACGAGCTTTGGAACATAAGGGAGCACTTCAACTGCACGGTCTAAATGGTGTTGTAAAAGAGTTGTTTGAGCTTACTCGTTTAAATAAGGTTTTTGAAATTGTATAATGTTTTTTCAGTATTTTTATAAAAAGATTACGCGATGCAGGACTTATGGTCTTGCTTTTTATACGTAAAATACGAAAAAACCATTAGGAGATTTTAATAATGAACGACTTGCCACTAGAAGAACTCGTCACGAATAGTACGCATCTTTTTCCTGATTGTAGTCATTGGATTTTTGATATGCTTAATGACCCTTTATTATTACTTGACGAGTTTGGCATGATTTTATTCATGAATGATAAAGCACGTAATTTTTATGGGCATTCACTAGAAGAGGCGAAACAGCTTCATATTGCTCAGCTTGATCTTAAAATAACCGTTTCTGCGAAATACCTGCATACAATTCGTAAATATGGTGAAGCAGGTTATGTTTTCTTATCAATTCATAAAAAGAAGAATAACGAACTTGTACCAATACAAATTCATGCTCGTTATATTAAAGTACATAATAAAAGTATTTTTGCCTTGATGATAAAGGATATTTCGGTAGAAAAACAGCTTAAGCAGGAATTTGAACGTATCAGCCAAATTCAGAGAGAGATGCTGCCTGCTAAATATAAAAGTCCACTTATTGAGATACGATCGATTTATCGACCATATAATTATGTAAGTGGTGATTTTTTTGATTTTAAATGGGAAAATAATCATATCTTACATGGGTATATTTTTGATATTATGGGGCATGGCTTGGCGACTGCATTCAATATGTCGGCTATTCGAGTCTTATTGACGCAGGCTTTCGAGCAGAATGTACCATTGAATAAAAAGCTGGACTGGTTCAATCAGCAGGCTATTTCTTTTATAGAGGCGGATTCATTTGTGGCTGTTTTGGTTTTTTCTTTTGACTTTAATACAAAGCAGTTAACCTATAGTATGGCTGGTATCAACCAGTTTTTGGCAGTTAGCCAAAAACAGCCAATGGTAATCCAGAAGCCGGGTATTTTTGTCGGATTAGATAAAAATGCTGTATATGAACAACATACCATGTCGTTTTTTTCCGGTGATATCTTTTATTTTATGACGGATGGGTTATTTGAGCTGCTTCCTGACCCCGCAAAGTGCTGCCCAAACAGCTGCACGGCAAGTTATCGCTGGCTTAATAAAGCTATGCACAGTCCGGCGCGCCGCGATGATATTTCTGCACTATGTTTATATATAAAATAAGCCCTTTACAGATTGGATGATGTTACATGAAACTTACTTTACGTATGAAACTTTTAACAGGCTTTTTTTCGTTGCTTGTATTGACCTTGATCGGTCAGACCATCATGCTGAGTAATATGGGACAAAGTACTGGCGGGTTGCTTGTACAGCTACTCAGCGAAAATGCAATTTTACTTGTTGTTGAAATAGCAGTTGCGATTGGTATCGTTTTTCTTTTGGAAAAATCCATTTTAAAATCGATTGATACATTACGCCACACAATGAAACGTGCCGGAGAAGGTGATTTGACGGTACGCAGCCAAAGTCAGACACAGGACGAATTCGGTGAACTGGCAGATTCTTTCAATACGATGATTGATAGTCAGGATAAGATCGTTCGACAGGTATCAACTGCCAGCGATCAATTGTCAGCTGCTTCAGAAGAAATGTCAGCTTCCTCACAGGAAGTAACTGCTTCGTTTGAAGAAATATCCAGCAGTATGGAATCTTTGTCGGGCGAAACAGAAAAAGGTAATAAAGCGGTCCTGGATGCATCACAGTCTTTGGTGCAGTTATCATCGCTTATTCAAATGGCCAAACTTAAAGCTACTACGACAGAGAAAGATTCGACGGCTACGCAAGATTCAGCACAACAAGGCTTAAATAATGTGCATGAAACAATGCAGACGATGAATCAAATTAAAAATCAAACGCAAATTACATCGGATATGATTCACGATTTAGATGAATATTCGCAGCAGATCAGCCAGATCATTGATACGATTACATCGATTTCGAATCAGACGAATCTGCTGGCATTAAATGCTGCCATTGAAGCCGCTCGTGCCGGTGAACATGGCAGGGGCTTTTCTGTTGTCGCAGAAGAGGTTCGGAAATTAGCGGAACAATCGAATCAGGGGACACAGGAAATTACCCAGTTGATTGAAAATGTATCACAAAAAACAGCTCAGGTAGTTACTGCTATGGCGGAAAATAGTACACAAGTAGAAGCTGGTGTAACGGCGGTTACGCAGACCGGAACAGCATTGGATATGATTTTGCAGGCAGTGAAGCATACAGCTTCGGAAATCAATGCCATTACGAATATTGCAGCGGAAGAAGTTGCTAATTCGGATCAAATTGTTCAATTGATTGATAGCCTTGCCAGTATTATCGAAGCAGTAGAACAACACACTCAATCCATTGCATCTGCCACACAGCAGCAAACAGCAGCGATGCAGAATGTTTCAAGCTGTGCAGAAGAAACTGCTGCAATGTCTGTTACGCTGCAAAATAGTATCCAGCATTTTAAAACATAATTATTCTTAAAGAAAAAATTTTTAATAAGACTGGACGTTTAGTTGGCAAGAAAATATAAAGGATTGCAACTTTAGTCTAAAAAACATAAAGTGAATTTTTAGCGAGGGAATTTTCCCTCGCTGTTTTTGTTTTTAGGCGGCTTGATAATAAATAAATATATATATTTATAGCACTAGTCCGCTTGTGGCAGGGAATGTTTTTTTAGCAATGCAAACAGCGTTTGAAGCTGATGAATATAAATCTTGCGTAAAAAATATTAACAACAAAAAAATGTGACAATGGAATATCTTGACAAATGTAGTGTACTAATACTATAATTGAACAGAAGTTCAATATTGAGGTGGAAGATTTTATGGCACAGGTATTAAAAGAAGAAATCGAAAAAAACATATACCGAGCAGCGATTGATGAGTTTTATATGATGGGCTATCAGTCTGCTGCCTTGAGAAATATTGCCCAAAAAGCAAGTATTCCGGTAGGGCTTATTTATACTTATTACAAGAATAAAGCAGCCTTGTTTGCTGCTGTTGTCAATCCTACGTATCTTTCTTTTCAAAAAATATTGTCTGTAACAAGTTCAAAAGAAAGCAAACCTGGATATGATAAGTTTTTCCAGGAAGAATTTCCCTTTGTTTTTAGTATGCTAAAAAACAATCGTAAACCATTTATCATTTTAATTGATAAAAGCAAAGGTACAGTGTATGAAAATGCTCGAGAGGAACTTATCAGGCTTACTCAGATTCATATACAGATGCAATTACAAAAAAAATCAATTTATGGTGAAAAGGAAATGGATGATTTATTTTATCACATAGCAGCCAATAATTTTATGGAAGGTCTGTTTGAAATAGCCAGACATTACAAGAATGAAAAATGGGCAGAACAGATTATGAAACTCTTTATGCAACAATATTTTTACGGAATAAACTCTGTAATTATATAATTTTTTTAAAACAATATTGAACATT
>JBAYAD010000068.1:0-11670 GCA_041669965.1 Selenomonadaceae bacterium | reverse complement strand
TCACGCAGGACATCCAGCAATCTCTTCGTAGGTTCCGTATTTACCTTTATACTTGCTCCGTTCAGATTAAATTTTATCTCGCTCATGATCCGTCTCCTTCATAATATCCTCGGGAGTCACAGGTAATTTGGTGATGTGAATATTCATAGCCTGTGACACAGCAGAAGCATAAGCCGGTGCTGCCCCCAACAAGGTGAGTTCACCAGCTCCCTTCGCACCGAAAGGACCATCTTCATAATGCGTCTTCACCAGTTGGTTTTCTATGGGGGCAAAATCCATGGCCGTTGGTATTGTGTAATTCGTCAAATTGTTTTGTCGCGATTTTCCCTTAGCATCGTTCGTCATGACCTCCATCGCAGCATAGCCCAACCCTTGAATTACACCACCCTGTATCTGACCCTCAATGATGCGTTCATCAATTGCCTGTCCCACATCAAATACCGTCCATATTCCTAGGACATCCGTCATATACGTCAGTGGATCAACAGCTATCTCTACTATATTTACCCCCCATGAATAAGCCGGATAGGCATCCCCCTGAGAGCTTTTGCCATCCCATTTTATCCGCTCAGGTGGTTCATAATCTTGCATAATTTCTATATCACAGTCATCATACCAATTTCTCCTTAATTTTTCTGCCGCCTTTTGTAACATTCTTCCCACGATCATGATCGAACGCGATGCTACAGTAGGTCCGGAATCTGGCACCCGATCCGTATCGGGGTATGGAAAATCTACATCTTCCAGGGGAATTCCTAATGCTTTTGCTACAATTTTCCGAAAAGTAGTCTGCAACCCCTGCCCCATATCAACATTCGATGCAAGGATTTCCACGCGCGATGAATCTTTTTTCTTGCACAGCTTGATTTTCGCTTTTATTATATTCCGCTCACCACTGCCAGTAAAGCCACACCCATGCAAAAAAAGAGCAATACCAATTCCCTTATGCAGTTCTGGATGTGCACGGTAAAAAGCTCGTTTTGTCTGATATTGAGAAATTCCCTGCGCTTTTTTTATCATTTCCGGCAACTTTATCTCATCGTAAAACAAACCATTGGTAGCGGTTCTGTCTCTTTGTTTGGCCATATACTTTTGCTTATACGCAAGTTCATCTACTGCAAAGGCTTTTGCCAGACTTTCCATATGCATTTCTATGGCAAATATGACCTGAGGGGCACCAAAACCACGAAAAGCCCCATTGGGAACCGTATTAGTTGCTACGACAGCACCGCTTACTTTTAAATTTTCAATAGCATAAACACCGCAAATATTATAAATGCTTCGTTGCAAAACGACTTCCGATATACCAGCATAAGCACCACCATTAAGCTTGATGTCCGCCTTCATCCCCAAAATATTTCCTTTATCATCTAAAGCCGTTTCCAAGATGATTTCTGCGGGATGTCGCCTTGGCGTATACGCCGTGTCCTCCTCACGCTCATAAAGAACAGCTACCGGTTTCTGAGTCTTGAGTGCAGCAAAAACAGCATGCCCAGCCAGTAAAGAAGGATAATCCTCTTTGCCGCCAAAACCGCCTCCAGTCGTCATCTGTACCACACGCACCTTTGCCCCATTGCTCCCCAGTGCCTGTACCAAAGCATTCTTTACATAATATGGACACTGTAAAGAGCCATACACCGAAATTTTCCCGTCGCCCTCAAGTACAGCAATCATTCCCTGGTTTTCCAGATACGCCTGTTTTTGATAACCAGTTGAGTATCTTTCTTTAATAATCGTATTGGCATCGGCAAATGCTTTTTTGACATTTCCTTTTTCATAGGTATATGCAGCAAATTTGTTATCTCTGCCGAATATTGGCGTAAATCCGCTACTTAGTGTATCTTTTATGGTAAGGATTGCCGGCACCTCTTCATATGTTATTCGTATAGCTTCGGCCAATTCCTGCAGTCTGGCACGATTGGGTCCGACTAAAAGCAATATAGCTTCACCAACATAATTCACCTTGTCTTTTGCCAAAAATGGCCAGTCATCCAGTAAAAATTTTATACTGTTTTTACCCGGAATATCATCGGCTGTCACCACAAAATACCCTTCCGGCAAAGTCGGAATAGCAAGGTTCTTTATATTGGCGCGTGGACAGGACGACCTGACGGTTTTGGCATAAAGCATTCCATCAAAATGAATATCCGCTGTATATTTCGCCCGTCCAGAAGTTTTTATACCATTGTCAACTTTTCTAACGGGTTCTCCAATACCAAGGTCAACCATTCTCATCATCCTCTTTGCATCTTAAAACACTATGTTTTACAGCTCGTATTAGATTTTGGCAATCAGCTGAATCTGCTGGTTCTACTTCCTTGCATACCCGTATCTTTATCTCGTCCTGGTTTTTTATAATCCCGTTGCTTTCACTTACATTATATTCTGCGAGTGATGAAAAAACCGTAAATTTATTGCGATATGGCTTACCAATATACGGACAATAATTAGCACAATTGCCACACTCATTGCAATAAGCGTCGATATGAACAATCTGAAATTTATCACCTGTATACAGGGCAATATTTGCCCTGTTTGGGCAAACAGCTATGCATAAACTACAATTTTTACAGTTCAGCATGGGTAGCTTATCCTTCTTTTTGGGCAGGTTGCTTTTCTTTTTAGTATAATAGCTGTCCTGCAAGGATAACTGCATAAATCTATCGATTTTGCCAAACTCTGGCCGGACCGGAAACTTTCCAATCCCAGCAATGATATCCGCATATTCCGCCAGATAGCGATAGCCACGGCTTTTCAGCAAAACAGTTGCCATAGTAAGAGGATGTATCCCTGTCTTTAACATAGCAGCGATGTTGTGCCCATCAAGTCCACCAGAAAAAGACATCGGCAATGTATCACCAAATTCATCCGCTAATTTCCGGGCAACCGATAAAGCTAATAAAAACAATGGCTTTCCTGAAAGGTACATCTGCTTATCCTGGAAATGTCCATCGGCCTCCACTGGCAAGGTATTCGTAAGCTTTACGCCAAAAAACACATGAAGAGCTTCTGCCTTTTTCAGAAGCCGTTCCAACATCGCTACTGCTTCACCAAGCTGCAAATCATGAGTGAACTGCGTCTCCACTAATCGGATGTAGCCATAACCTTTATCCGCCAATATTTTCTGTGTTTCAGCCAGCCCGTTCAGCGTGGGATTCAGTTTTATATAGACAGGCACTTTCTTTGCTGTCATTAAATATTCAGCTATTTTTTCAATTTCATCAGCTGGACAGCCATGCATCGTTGAAACCGTTATGGAATCAGCTATACTTTTATTCATAATTTTTAGATCACTAACAGAAAATCTACTGTATCGGGTCAAATTATGTTCAAGATATTGGTAACATTTTCTATAGATTAAAGTTGGTGCAGCATTTTTCATTTGGTCAATAAAAGTGTTTACTTTATGACTTTTTATCCCCTGCAGATCGTAACCAACACTCATATTGAAGCTAAAACCATCAGATTTTCCCAAACCAAATTCCACGGACATAAATCTTAGAAGAAAATAGGCCTTCACATATTCATCAAGGGCTTGTTCTATCGTAATCTCCGTAGACCATTCAATATTATAGCCTTCGTCAGGGACATTTATACAGGGCTTATTGATATGCAACGACTCTCCGTCAATTACCTGCACTGTTTTAAGCTCAAAAAAGCGCGCGCCTCCGGCATACCCAGCCGCTATATTTTGTGCCAGCTGCGTATGAGGCCCCGCCGCTGGTCCGAACGGCATTTCGATCTCCATGAATCCGTTTTTATATGATACCTTTTTATCAATTATTTTTATCGGTACATCGTATATTGTTTTCTTCGTATTATATTCCGCTATAATGTTTTCCAATAAAACAGGAAAATCTACCGGTATCATTTTATCACTCATATTTATGTTCAACGGAGCTTTTGCCAAAGCTCTACGGCTCCTTGTCTGCAATTTTCAATAATTTCCTCTTCATCCAGCTTTACCAGTTTTCTGTCCTGCATTATGATGCTTCCCTGCGACATTGTGAAGGAAACATCCCTGCCACACACACCAAACAGCAAATGTCCATTCACATTATCCGGTGTCAACGGCGTCGGAGGTCTGTAATCTGCGATGATAATATCAGCTGCACAGCCTTTTTTTATCATTCCCACAGGGATAGGAAAATAACGCCGCGCAATCTGCCGGTTATTGCTGAACATAGCTTTAGACAGTTCAACAAATCCAACCGCAGCATCGCACAGACTATGCTTATGCAGCAAATTTGCCACTTGATAAGATGCCAGCATATCATGCGTATAGCCATCTGTTCCCAATCCAACCAGAATTCCCTTTTGCATCATTTTTATGACATCCGGACAACCTGCCGCATTATTCATATTGGATTGTGGATTATGGATAACCGCTGTGTTGCTTTGTTGCAAAAGCTCCATTTCATTTTCGTTTATATGAATGCAATGTGCAGCTATCGTCTTGGAACCCAAAATACCAAATCGGCTAAACCGCTCCACAATTCGCATCTTGTATTGACTGATACAATCCTGCTGGTCGGCTGCTTCCTCGGCAATATGCACATGATATCCGGCATCATCACCGTGTGCTGCACAATACTGGAGTGTTTTATCCGATAAGGTGAAAGAGGCGTGTAGTCCCATCATCCCTGATAAAAGATCTGATTTTTTTGCCTCCTTTATGAACCGTTCATTCTCTAAAACAGCCTCCCGCATCTTATTCCTACCAGCACGATCCGACACCTCAAAGCAAAGGCAGGATTTGACCGAAAATCTTTTTGCCGCCTGAGCAATTGCTGCTAGGCTGTCGGTGATTTCTCCATAACTGGCATGATGATCAATTACGGTAGTCACACCATTTTTTACAAGTTCCATATAGGCCATCATAGCGCTTCTATAAGTAAGCTCATTATTAAGTGAAGCATCCATCTTCCACCATATTTTTTCCAAAATGGTCATTATATCCGCTTTTGGAGGGAGATTTACAATCAGACCGCGCGCCATCATACTATACATATGTTCGTGTGCATCAATAAATCCAGGTAAGATTAAACCTCCTTTAGCATCAATAAAGGAGGCATTAGCATACATTTTACGCATTTCGTTGAAATTTCCACAAGCAACGATCTTATTTCCAGAGGTTACAACAGCGCCATTAAAGAGTATAGTATGATCGTCATCATATGTTATTACCATACCGTTTCCTATAATAAACATTTTTCTCACCTGTTTTCGCTATTTATTAGTAACCCTTCAGCGATCTTGTCCGGGGCAGTACCAAGTAACGCTTCTTTGTCACCACCTTTATTTAAAATCGCATTGAGGATAATGGCTGTAAGACTTCCTATGGTAATGCCGCTGTCAAAAATAACCTGTAGCGTTCCTGTAAGATGTGCATAAAAATTGGGCACAGCCATTGGAATAAGGCCCATAGCAAGGCTAACCCCTACTATTAATATATTATAGCTGTCATTGAAATTAACTTTGCTGAGTGTTTTTATGCCATTAGCCGCAACCATGCCAAACATTACCACTCCGGCACCACCAAGCACAGGTGCTGGTATAGACGCAATCAATGCCGCTAATTTTGGAAAAAGTCCTAAACTAACCATGATAACGCCCGAGGCCGCAACAACAAAACGGCTTTTTACATTGGTCAGACTGATCAGGCCTATATTTTGCGCAAATGCCGTATAAGGAAACGAGTTAAATATACCACCCAAAAAAGTAGAAAACCCATCTGCCCTTAATCCTCGTGACAGTGTTTTTTTATCGATCTCTTTGTCTACAATCTCACCAACTGCGATAAGATCACCTGTCGTTTCTGTCATGACAACCAGCATTACCAAAATCATAGATGCAACAGCCGAAACATTAAAGGTCGGAGCTCCAAAAGCAAATGGCGTGCTAATACCTATCCAGCCAGCATCAGTGACGGCAGAAAAATCCACCCGTCCCATAAATGCCGCGATAATTGTTCCAGCAATCAATCCCAGTAATACAGAAATATTACGCCAAAACCCAGTAAAACAACGATAAAAAACAATAACGATTGCTAACACCAGCAAGGCTAAAAGCAGTGATGAAATATCGCCAAAGTCCTTCGCTGCTGGATTTCCGCCCCCGGCCCATCTCACTGCTACTGGTAAAAGCGACAGGCCAATAATCGTAATAACAGACCCTGTCACCAAAGGAGGAAAAAAACGAATCAAATTACTGAAATACGGTGCAATGAAAAACACAACCAGTCCGGCTACCATTACGGCTCCATAGATATCCGTCAAGCCGCCGTTTTTGCCAATCATAATCATGGGTGTTACCGCGGCAAATGTAACGCCTTGAATAACAGGCAGTTTACTGCCAATCTTACATGGTCCCAGCGTTTGAATAAGTGTCGCTATCCCACAGGTAAACAGATCCGCATTGATCAGATAAATCAGCTGTTTTGTGTCAAGTCCCAGTGCATTAGCCAAAATAAGTGGCACTGCTACAGCCCCGGCATACATTGCCAGCACATGTTGCAGTCCATATAAAAACGTTTGCCCCAACGGCAATTTTTGATCGACCAGATGTAAAGCTTTACTCATGATAAGTCCCTCCAATAATTTGTAATTTAAAATAGCAACATATAAAAAAAGGAGTCTGCAAACAACTCTCTCCAAGTTGCTTACAGGCTCCTGTGCCTTTATTGTTTTATTATGAGATTATATTAGCTCATTTTAAGACAGTTGTCAATCAATTTATAAATTTTCTCTAAAAATCAGCTTCTCGAATTAGCCACCAATTTCCGTCCTGGATTTACACTTCACATTGAAGAAATTTTTCTGCATTTTATACTGTACCGATTTTTCATAAATAATATTTTTATCCTTGTCAAACAATCATTTGGCAAATATTGCTCATGCAGCAAGTTTTTTAAATCATACTCTGTATCCGCATATAAATAAGGCTTTAATCAACCATTCAACAGCAATCGGATACGTTTACTCCGTTTTTAATAAGCTCTTCAGCTCTTTCTTCCAATAGTGTTCCATTGGAGTAGTCAAGGCAATTTCATCAAGCTGGGCAAATTTTTTTATATCCCTTATTAAGTCAACAATCTTAGAATAAAGCAGTGGTTATCCACCCGTCAGACGGATTGTTTTTCATACCTGTTCTTAGTAAAATCAACAGCACTTTCCCAAAGTATTGATAAGGCATACATTTAACTCACAACCACCACTTCAAGTGGTGGTTTGATTTAACCCTATAAGGGTTATTACTGGCACGCCTAAAAGGCTGGCATCGCAAGCACTATTACCAACAGCCTCTAAAAGAGGCCGCTTTTCGGTTTATCTTCAGTCTTTGCATATACTTCTTGCTCTTCAATATATTTTTTAATGGCTTCTTCCGTAATATTTCCAACCGTTCCGACATAATATCCTCGTGCCCAAAAGGCTTTATCCCATTTTCCACCAATCTCAGTATGCATATCGTGTATCATCAATGTACTTTTTCCCTTCAAATAGCCAACAAATTTTGCTACTGCCATTTTCGGTGGAATACTTACGCATAAATGTACATGATCTATGCATACTGCACCAGATACTATCTCGACATTCTTGTACCTACATAATTTTTGCAGTACTTCTCTCACGGCAAGGCGTACTTTCCCATACAAGACTTTTTTACGGTATTTCGGAATAAATACTATATGATATTGGCACTTCCATTTGGCATGTGCTAAACTTAAACTATCCATTTTTGGATACCCCCATGTTATTTGATTTGGCTTGCGACACCAATATCATTCTAGCATGGGGTTTTTAAGTTCATCCAGTGAAACATTACAATTTATTCCATTCGCCCCAGCATAGCTGGGGGATTATGATTGTCATTTATCCATGAGATTGTATCCCTGCATTTTTCGATACAATGTTGCCCTGCTTATCCCTAACATTTTAGCAGCCTTATCCGCTTTGCGTACTTTTCCTTTAACTTCTTTCAAAGCTCTCTTAATTGTGCGTCGCTCTAAATTTAAAAGATTGAGTTCATTTTTCTGCTCGCTGCTTTCATATTGCTCTTCCATTACTTCAGCCATATTGCTTACAATAAGCTCGGCCATTTTTTGAATGAATTGTACCATCCATTCTTTATTTTCCATAAAATGTGCCGTCTGTTTTTCATCAAAGCTCACTAGACCAATCACACCAACAGCTTTATCCTGTAAAATTATTGGTGCGGCCAACTCAGTATGCTCCAAACATTTTTGATAATTTGGACAAGGTTCACATAATATATGAAATCCCGGATGTTCTATCATTATGATTTTTCCTGTTTTGAGTACATGATGATACACAAACCCCGCATTCATTATTTCGCCGCAATTCTCACTGTATTTACCAGTACCAGCAATACGAATAAAATTATCATCGGCAACTTCTACTTCAAGCCCGATAACTTCTGCTATAGCCTGTGCTGTCTTTTGTACAACCGGCTGTATCTGTTGCAATAAACTTTCCCTAATCATTAATATCAACCTCAAACTCTATCATATTTGAAAAAAAGACTCTTATGATTTATAAAAAACCCGTAAGAATCATATATACTCAATTCATTATACACATAATGAAAAAAATAATGCAACAAAATTATGCAAAACGCAGCTATAAAACGATAAGCTACAAACCAGAATTGCCAAGGTAACAGTGAACGGCAGTAAAAACAAAGTCAAAAGACTGCAATACTTACTAACACATTCATTCTATGCCAAAGCCTATATTGAATAAGGGCAAGAACACTTCTGCAATCGAGAAAAAACTTTGGTCAACTTCTACAGCCAAGATGAAAGCCACATTAATAGTCACGGATAAACACTATAAAGCAAAACCGCTTAAACGAGTTTTCATCGAAAAGAAAGAAAAAACAAAAAACGGCCACTCGGAAGTCCTACCATGTATGATAGGACAATGCAAACCCTATATGCACTAGCGCTTGAACTACTATCTGAAACCACAGCAGACAATATTTTTTTCGGTTTTCGCAGAAAAAGAAGTGCTAAAGATACCTGTGAACAATTTTTTTGTGTGTTGGCAATAAAATGTTCTCCAACATAGGTATTAGAAGGAGATATCCTTGGTTGTTTTGATAACATTAATTAGAACTGGCTGCTAGAAAACATTCCCATGGACAAAGGATTATGAATCAATTCCTAAAATCGGGATTTTTTTATAAAGGAAATCTATTTCCCATGGATACAGGTTCCCTACAAGAAGTATCAATTTCGAGTTTATATGCAAATATGACACTCGATAGTCTTGAAAAACTAATTCAAGATAAATACTATCGAAATTCCAAAGACAAAACAGAAAACCTCTATCGAGCTAAAACCAAAGTAAATTTCGTAAGATATACGGACGATTTTATTATCACTGCAAATACAAAAGAAATAACGGAAGAAGTTAAGAATCTTGTCAGTTAATTTCTTAAAACACGCGAATTGCCTTTATCTGAAAAAAAACAATGATTACGCATATAGATATAGATGAAAGGTTTACCTTTCTTGGTTGTGTTTCGGCGAATACATTTTAACAAAGTTGAAGCCTTTTTGTATACTTTTTTACTTCACGTATTGGGTGGAAAAGGATAAACTGTGTAATGATCTAATTTATTGGCATTGCGTCGAATTTTGAAATTTACGTGAATAATTGGGGCTAAATTATTTTTTTACTTCAAAAATTAAATTTGAAGTAAAGAAATTAATATAAACAAAGGACATTATAGATATTTCAAGAAAGGCTATTAGTGGAGGGTAGAATATTTTTGAAATATTAATGTTTACATGCGCGTGTTTAGATATCTCTATACAAGCTAACTGCAGGGATTTACAAAACATATAAGGAGTGATGCTATATGAACTGGTTTAACAATTTGAAAATTAAGCAAAAATTAAGTATGTTAGTTATCTTTTTTAGTTTAGCTGTTTTAATTGTTGGAATTGTTGGATATTTTAACTTAAAAAAAAGCAACCAATATACGAAGGCAATCTATAATAATAATTTAACGGAAATAGAATTGGCTTATGAAAATCGTGTTTATGTACAAAAAATCCAAAGTGACATTTTTGAATTGATGCTCACAACAAGTGCTTTGGAAAATCAAGAATTACTTACAGGAATAGTGGCTACCAGAAACAAATACAGTGAGAATTTGACTAAGTTTGCGGCAATACCATTAAGTCCAGAACAACAGAACAAGTTAATAGAATTACAGAATATTATAGTAAAATATAAAGAGATAAATGAGACTGTTCTAAGTTTGGCAAAAGAAAATAAAAATGCAGAGGCTTATTCTGTATATAAAACGAAAGTAGAGACGCTGGCAGATGGAACAACCAAGATTTTGAATGAAATGTCAGAGATATCGAAAAAAGAAGCGAAAGAGATGAGCCGGCAGTCAGAAGAAAATTTACAAGAAATGAGCATGTTATTTATAGGGATTATTATTTTGGCTATTTTCTTAGGGGTTGGTTTGGGAATCTTGATTATAAAACAAATAGTACATCGGCTCGGTGAATCGATAAAATTTTTAGGTGGGATTGCTTCCGGAGATTTTTCCAATAATGTAACAGAAAAAAGCATGGAAGATAAAAGTGAATTTGGGGCATTAGCAAAGGCTGTAGACCAGATGAATCGGAATATCAGGTTGCTTATTAAGCAATTATTAAACACATCCAAGCAGCTGGCAGCAGCGTCACAAGAATTAACAGCTAGTGCTGATCAATCGGCATTAGCCTCAGCACAGGTTGCATCATCGATTACTGAAGTGGCTGCAGGAGCAAATAAACAATTGGAAATTGCTATTGCAACGAATCATATTGTGGAAGAAATGGCAAAAGGTGTTCATCAGGTTACTGCCAACACGATGGATGTCGCTAAATCGGCCGAAGCAACATCGGAGACGGCACAGGCAGGTAGTGAAACTATTGCAAAAACAGTAGAACAGATGGGAATGATAGAGCAAAAGACAGGAGATACTTCAGACGTTATTGGAGAATTAGAAGAAAAATCAACTCAAATTAATAATATTGTGGGTCTAATTTCAAATATTGCTGCTCAAACAAATCTTTTGGCTTTAAATGCGGCAATTGAAGCAGCCAGAGCCGGGTCAGCTGGGCGTGGGTTTGCAGTTGTGGCAGATGAAGTACGAAAACTGGCAGAACAGTCAGCTGTTGCTACAAAAGATATAACTACTTTGATAAATGATGTGCAGATAAAGACAAAAACTGCAGTTACATTTATGAATGAAAGTAAACGTGAAGTGCAAAATGGAGCAGAATTAGTAAATATTGCTGGAAGAAATTTTAATGAGATATTGAAGATGGTCAAAGGTATATATGGCGAAATTCATGATATCTCAGCAGCGGCAGAAGAATTGACAGCTGGAACAGAAGATGTGGTAGCATCTACAAAAGGTATTAAAAACGAAAGTGAAAAAACGGCTGAGCAGACGGAAACCATTTCTGCTGCTACAGAAGAACAAGCCGCTTCGATGGAAGATATTGCTTCGGCGAGTACTCATTTATCAAAACTGGCAACTGAATTACAGGATGCGATACAAAAATTTAAAATTTAAAACGAATAAATGAGTGTATAAAAGCATCTATTGAAGAAATAACAGTATATTTATTACTTCAGT
>JBAYAD010000067.1:0-11887 GCA_041669965.1 Selenomonadaceae bacterium | reverse complement strand
TGTATCGCTAGTATCTGTTGATAATTTCTTTTTAAAAGTTTCCGTTGCTAAATATACACAAGCAATAGAAATTAAACACATAAATGCCAGAAAAAGTGATATTGGCCAGGAAGCCCCATCTGCTGAATCAACCAAAATAGTAGCAATCATAGGCGTCAGCCCACCAACAAGACCTGCCATTTGAAATCCCAGCGAAATGCCCGTATAACGCACATTAGTTTTGAACAATTCTGAAAAAAACGCCGGCTGTACGCTGAACATAGCTCCCAGCCCAATAGAATAGGCAAATATTATAGATGCATACAACACCCAAACATTACCACTGTCAATCAGCCAGAACATTGGAAAAGCAAACAGCAGCGTAACGATCGCACCAAACAGATATACAGGTTTGCGGCCAACTTTATCCGATATTGCGCCAAACATTGGAAAAGTAACCAGTGCTACTGCCGCCGAACATAAAACTGCATTTAAAGCCACACTGCGATCAAGACCAAGGTTATGGGTAACATACGATAAGATATAAGTGCATACCGTAAAACCAAGTACAATTTCACCCATCCGCATACCCATTGCCACTGCTATTTCTTTTCTGCCCGATTTTAAAAGCTGTAAAAGCGGCATTGGCTTTTTGGCTGTTTCTTCACCAGCTGCATTGGCCTTCATTGCAGTAAATACAGGACTTTCTTTTACATGCAGCCGAATAAATAAACCAATCCCTAATATAACGATACTGAGCAAAAATGGAATTCTCCAGCCCCATTCTAAAAATATGCTGGCCGGTATAATCGCAATGGCTCCCGTCGACAGGAAAAGTCCTACAACATTGCCCAATTGAACAAAGGTGCCAAAAAATCCCCGATGCCCTGCCGGGGCATATTCAATGAGCATAGTTGTCGCTCCACCCCACTCACCGCCAAGAGCAAAACCTTGTATTAAACGAAGTACAACAAGCAAAATCGGAGCCAGTATACCAATAGAATTATACGTGGGGATACAACCAATTAAAAAAGTTGCAAACCCCATAATTAAAAGCGATACGATCAGTACAGACTTTCGCCCTGTCTTATCACCATAGTGACCAAAAACGATGGCACCAATCGGACGACTTAAAAAGGTAACTGCTAACGAACCATATGATGCAATGATTCCTGCCACCGGAGATAATGATGGAAAAAACAAGTGTGGAAAAACCAGGGCAGCAGCTGTTCCATAAATAAAGAAATCATAAAACTCAATGGCCGTGCCTACCATGCTTGAGCCGCCTACTGAAAACAACTCTTTGTATTGATGTGAAACTCCGGTTTCATCGATGTATGTTTTATGTGATAAATCAAACATAACATTTCCCCTTTTGCAAATATTCTGTTTTTAGCTAATCTCTTTAACTGTTTTTACAATATTTTCCACAGTCAATCCATATAATGCAAACAATTCTTTCGACTCACCCGACCGGCCAAAACAATCCTGAATACCAATCTTTTTTACGACGGTCGGTTCAAAGCTTGTAACAACTTCACTTACTGCGCTTCCCAATCCACCAATAACATTATGGTCTTCAACTGTCACAATACCTTTTGTCTCTTTTGCTGCCCGGACAATCGCCTCTTTATCAATTGGCTTAATACTGTACATATCAAGGACTCGTACCTCAATGCCTTCTCCTGCAAGAACCTTTGCTGCTTCAATGGCCTTCGACACCATCGAACCAATCGCCATGATGGTTATATCCGTACCAGCCCTGAGCTGCTTACTTCCGCCCAAAACAAATTCTTCATTTTCATCGTATAAAGCTGCATTGGCATCGCGTCCTACTCTCATAAACATCGGACCTTTATGCTGTGCCATGAGTTTTACGATTTTTCCTGTAGCAACATGATCCGCCGGAACTAATACACTCAGTTTTGGAATACTGCGCGTAATCGCCAGATCTTCAATAGCCTGATGCGTCGCTCCATCGCCACCACATTCTATGCCGGCATGCGTTCCTACCACTTTAACATTAAGTTCCGGATAGCATACGGAGTTTCGCAGCTGTTCAACCGCACGCATACTGACAAATACCGAAAATGTACTTGCAAACGGTATTTTGCCGGACGCCGCTAGTCCTGCAGCAATACCAATCATATTTTGTTCAGCAATCCCACAGTCTATATATCGTTCGGGAAATTCCGCCTTAAATCTGATTGAATTTGTCGCCTTTCCCAAGTCCGCATCAAGAACAACAACATTATCATTTGCCTGACCAATTTCTGCTAATGCCTTCCCATAAGCTACTCTATTCGCTTCCATCAAAGCACGCCCCCTAATTCTGCAATAGCCTGCTTTAACTCATCACTGTTTGGGGCTTTGCCATGCCAGTCTACTTTATTTTCCATAAAAGATACACCTTTACCCTTTATTGTATTCGCAATGATAACTACAGGACCGTTTGTAAGTCGATCCGCTTCATCAAGAGCTGCGCCAATCTGCTCAATATCGTGCCCATCAACCGATAGTACCTGCCAACGACTTGCCTTAAAACGATCGCTGACATTTGTTATATTCATAATTTCTTCATTTGTTCCATCTATTTGCAAATGATTATAATCTACTATGACCACTAAATTATTCAGGTCAAATTGGGCTGCACTCATCACAGCTTCCCATACCTGGCCTTCCTCACACTCACCGTCTCCCAGCAAGCAGTATACACGGTAATCCTTTTTATCCATTTTTGCCGCATAGGCCATGCCTACAGCAGCTGAAATTCCCTGCCCGAGCGATCCTGTCGACATGTCAATACCCGATGTATGTTTCATGTCGGGATGACCTTGTAAAAAACTGTCTGTCTGTCGCAAGCTTTTTAAATTCTGTAGTGTTATGTACCCTTTTTCCGCTAAAGCCGCATAAAGAATTGGACAAGCATGTCCTTTGCTCAAAACAAATCGATCGCGTTCCGGCCACGCTGGCTGCTTTGGATTTATACGCATTTTATAAAAATACAGAGTGGCCACAATATCAGCCGCTGACAGAGATCCTCCCGGATGCCCGCTTCCAGCATTCGCAATTGCCTCCAAAGCCAGCTGCCGCATCCGATCTGCCTTTTTTTTCACCATTTTTACATCGATCAAATTTTATTCACTCCCCACAAGATTTCCTAACGATCAATTTCGGCTGCAAAATTATTTTTTGTTTTACAGTATAAGGATTTTTTATCTCATTTATTAGTACCTCTGCCGCTTTTTCGCCTAAAGCGAATTTTCTCTGATGAACAGTTGTTAACGGAATGTGCAGCATGCCGGCTTGTTCTATATCATCATAACCAGCTAGGCCTAAGTCCCGTGGAATTTCAACGGAATTTTCATGACAATATTTCAAAACTCCCATAGCCACAGTATCATTGATAGCAAAAATTGCATCTACAGACTTCTCAATTAAAAACTTTGCATATTTAACACCATCAGCAAAAGTTGCCGTACTGTTAAAAACGATACTGTCATCCCGATCAATTTCACTATTTTTCAACACGTCTGTATACCCGCGAAAACGGTCATTACTGGCCGAGGAATTTTTATTACCTAAAATAACACCAATTCGTTTATATCCCAGCCGAATCATATGCTGAATAATTTTTCTTGTTCCTGAATAATTGTCGTTCGTTATAAAGCTGACATCCAAATCAGCAATGTAATTGTCTACAAAAACCAACGGCGTATTCGTTTTGATGAAACTTTTATAATCATCTTTGTCGGAGCTGATTGGAATGACAATCGCGCCATCAACCCGCTTGCTTGTTAAAAAAGTTGAATACATCAATTCATTTGCCTTATTTCTGTCACTGTTGCACAGTAACAGCCCATAGCCTCTTTTTTCCAAATACGCACTGACACCCTTGCTGATAAACGCATAGTACTGATTCGTAATATCCGGAACAACCAACCCAATCATATTCGTTTCATTGAGTATTAAACTACGCGCTACAGAATTAGGCTGGTATCCTTTTTCTTCACAAACACGCAATATATATTCCTTTGTTTTTTGAGAAATTCCCGTACTATTATTTAATGCACGTGAAACGGTAGAAACAGCTACATTGCATTCTTTAGCGATATCTTTAATTCCAATCATTGCCAACATCTCCCCATTATATAAATATATCATTTTGTAAAATATCTTTTACTACAATCAAATTCTATTATATAGCATTAACAGATATTTATTAATATATATTGGGCAGCTTCCCTGACAATATATTGGTTTTTACAATTGATATGTACGATCCGTTAAAGATTTTATTTTATCGGAAACGTTTCCCATAAAATACTAAAATTATTCGTAATTCAGATAATTACAACAGTACGCTATCATCTCCAATCCATATTTCATATAGTATTTCTGCAGATTCAATTAAAAGGAAACGTTTCCGTTAATTCACAGTATATAAGCTTTTATTTAATAAGTCAATAAAAAATTCACATTATTATAAATAAAAACTGTTTTATGTTTTATTTCATTATCAAGCCTTGTTATCAAACAAATCTAACCATCATTACACAAATGTAGGAAAAACACCTACGCAATAAGCTTTTTATTCTTACATAAAAATCAGACTTTTCCCGCTACTTTTATTTTTGTAAAAATGAGATACTATAGTATAGATATTTTTCTGTACATAAACTGTAAGAAAGGAGATATTTTATAAGAGACTCTGCTCGAAAGAAATACAATTTGTCATAGTGTAAATGAAAAGGGGGATATACATGATATCACAGATTTGGAATTTTTTTAAAACAGGAGTTGATCTGCCTTTAATGACAGGCGATTCAAAAAAAATCGCTGCCGAGTTTAACAAGCGTCGTTGGCAGGTATTCACTTCTATTACAATGGGATATGCGTTATTTTATGTAATGCGCCTTAATTTTTCTGTCATCAAAAAACCACTTATGTCTGCGGGCATACTAGACGCCCAGCAATTAGGTATTATGGGTTCAGTATTTTTTGCAACATACGGAATTGGTAAATTTACAAATAGCTTTTTAGCGGATCGGATGAATAATAAGCGGTTTTTTGCTTTCGGACTTTTTATGTCTTCTATTGTTACTGTAATTATGGGCTTTTGTAATGCATTTTTACCACTTGTTGTACTCTGGGGAATTAACGGCTGGTTTCAATCTTTTGGTGCAGGCCCTTGTATTGTTGCATTAAATCAATGGTTTAGTAACAAAGAACGTGGAACTTATTATGGTGTTTGGTTTACAAGCCATAATCTGGGTGCAGCGTTTACCTACGTAGCAACTGCAGCAATTGTTGGTGCCTACAGTTTTCATATGGGCTTTATTATGCCAGGTATTTTTTGTTTAATTGGTTCAATTTTCATTTTTTTCTTTATGCATGATCGGCCTGAAACGTACGGCCTGCCAAATGTTGCAGTTTTTAAAGACGATGCTGCACCTGCATCAGTTGCTAGTGATGGTAAATCTGTTAGCCAATTGCAATGGGAAGTTGTTAAAAATCCTGCTGTATGGATTCTTGGGCTTTCCAGTCTTTCGTGTTATATCACACGTTATGCGATTGAAAGCTGGGGAATTATTTACCTTACTGAAATAAAAGGTTATTCAACCATTGGTGCTGGTGGTGTTCTTGGTGTTATGCAGTTTGCCGGAATTTTCGGGGCCTTAACGTGTGGATTGTTTTCTGATAAACTTTTTAACCATAAGCGTAATATGCCTGCATTAATTTATGGTATATTATATATTATTTCGATTGCAACTTTCTTATGGGCGCCATCAAATATTACGACGGATATGTTTAGCATGCTATTATATGGTTTTACGATGGGAGCATTAGTATGTTACCTTGGCGGACTTATGGCGGTTGATATTTGTCCAAGGCGTGCGACCGGTGCAGCAATGGGTATGATTGGTCTTTTAAGTTATGCCGGCGCAGCGATTCAAGAACTTATCAGTGGTTATCTGATCAATGCTAATATGACAATTGTTGAAGGAAAAAAAATGTATGATTTTACTTTGGCTGGTGACTTTTGGGTAGGAGCAGCAATTGTCTCTTGCTTATTAGCTACTTTGGTTTGGAATGTAAAAGCGAAAGAATAGTCAGTTGTTTCATTTTAACTATCGTAAAAATCATTTATGCGTGAGTTTATTTTCAGGGACTAAATGCGATTTTATATCGTGTTTAGTCCCTTTTAGAGTACAACTATTTTATTTAAAGCACGTTGTCGATTAAGATAAAGCAAAATATAAAAAGTTATAAAATTTTTCATTCTTGCGTTAGAATTATCATTCTTGCGAAAATATTTTGTCTATAGTATACTTATTATATTATTGCGTTTTTTAAGGGTTAAAATAACCCTTTCTTTAAAAAGGGAAAGGACTTTTATGCATACATTGAATCGACTGATGATAAGCATCCTTTTTTTTTGCCTGTTGTTCGGACTAGCAGGTTGTAACAAAACAGAGAATTATATTGATTTCAGCAAAGCACAGCCTGTGCCAGCAAAAGATTACAGCGGTGAAAAAGAGCAGCGACCCCTGATTATTGCATTAGCTTCCGTAATCTCACCAGAAGAAACCATCAAATTTTATAGAATTATCGCTCAGCATACTGCGGAGCTTACTGGGCATCCTACGGTATTGGTTCAGCGCAAAACGTATGCGGAAATCAATATGCTGCTGTCAAATGGTGAAGCAGATATTGCTTTTTTATCCACAGGAGCCTATGCTGCTTATCATGGCATGAATGAAATTGAGCTTCTTGCTATGGCAGAACGTGATGGGGACTCGCTTTACAGCACCGATGTTATCGTACATCGCGACAGTACAATATATTCTTTAGCAGACTTAAAAGGAAAGACTTTTGCCTTTACAGATCCCCTGAGTTTATCCGGGCATTTAGTCATAGAAAATAGTTTGCTTAATCAAAATACGATGCCCGAAAAATATTTCAAACGTTATTTTTATACATATAATCATGATAAATCCTTATGGGCTGTAGCAAATCATATTGCCGACGCGGCCAGTATTGACAGTCAAATTTATGAATATGCTAAATTAAAAACACCCGAATTAACGGAGCGGGTCCGTATTATTGCTTCACTGAACCCGGCTCCAACAGGGCCGTTGGTTATACGTAAAAATCTTCCGACCGCACAAAAAGAACAGCTTCGGCAAATCTTTCTGGAAATGAATCAAGACCCGGACACTGCTCAGGCAATGCAAAAATTGATGATTGATCGTTTTGTTCCGCCGCAGCCGAAATTGTATGAACCGCTGAAAAAAATCTATGATCGGATTAGTGCTTATTATGCAAACAGTCTTTAAAAAACTCAGAAGAAAAACAACCCATCTCAGCTTGTATTATAAAATTAATATTCTTGTTGTTGGTATGATTTTAGCCTGCGGACTTTTGATTGGCGGTATTATGCTTCAGACAACGGCACAGCTTTTTGAAAATCAATTAGATAAACGCGGCATAGAAATAGCAAATTCGATTGCATCACTCAGCAGCAACGATATTTTACTTGATGACCATTTTTCTATTTCTGAACGTCTAAACAAAACAAAAAGTAATAATGAAGAAGTTCGTTATATTCTGGTAACAGATTCTACGGGACATATTTTAGCCAATACCTTTACTAATTATCTGCCAAAAGGATTGCCGCCTATACGCTTACCTGCCAACCCTGGTGCGCCTTTAGTCAGCGGGTTCAACAGTAATGAAGGCTCCATTCGTGAGGTTTTATTTCCTATTGAGAATGGATCCATTGGTTTTGTCCGTATTGGCATGTCAGAAAACATCTCCCAACTTTTACTGAAAGAAAAACTAACAGAAATCATTTTTACTATTTTAATCGTATGCGTTTTAGCTGCTTTGGGAGCCACACGATTGTCCTATATGTTAGTTCAGCCAATTCGTTTTCTTTCAGAAGCAGCCTATCAAATTCAGCAGGGAAATTATAACATACACACCCGTGTTCCCAGCAAAGATGAAACCGGAAAATTGGCTGCAGCTTTTAATGCTATGGTCGGCAGCCTGCGTAGTAAAGATAGGGAAAATAATAAGCTTTTACAGGAAATCCATACAAAAGAAGCTCTTCGTGCTTCTTTGATCAAAAAACTATTTACGGTTCGGGAAGACGAACAGCGGCGTTTATCACGTGAATTGCATGATGAAATAGGGCAGTCGATGGCATCCTTGCTTGCTTATATGAAAGTTCTGCATGCAAAGCTGGTGACCCATGAACAAAAAGCGTTACTTGTAGAAGCCCGTGATGTTACGGTTGCTGTTTTGGAAGGTCTGAGGAAAATGGCCGTTGAACTCCGTCCACCAGCACTGGATTATTTAGGGATTATGACAGTTCTCGAAAGATACACAGCAAATTTTAGTGTGCAATATGAAATTGCTGTTTGTTTTGAAGGCCCGAAAGAGAAGATTTCTGTTTCGAATGATGTTGCTTTGTCGCTTTATCGGATTTTACAAGAAAGTTTGACGAATATTATTCGGCATGCTAAAGCGGATCAAGTAAAAGTTCATGTAACTAAAAATCAAAAATCAATTTGCATGGAAATTTGCGATAACGGTCAGGGTTTTCAAGCAGATTTCCTGGAAGTGGCTCGCTCAAACAACCGCTTGGGATTATTTGGTATGCAGGAACGAGCAGAAATGCTTGGCGGAAGTTTTGAAATCCGATCTACCGTGGATCGCGGTACGACAATTATTGCAATTTTACCGATAGGAAGTGATAACTTTGTTAAAACTGAAAATACTTTTGGCGGAT
This sequence comes from Selenomonadaceae bacterium, assembly GCA_041669965.1. Lineage (GTDB taxonomy): Bacteria > Bacillota > Negativicutes > Selenomonadales > Selenomonadaceae > UBA1792. Next base: position 3,111 of record JBAYAD010000067.1, on the reverse strand, counting down.
GATCATTCCGTCCTGCGTGCTGGTTTGAAACTGCTCTTGAATAGCGAAGATGATTTCATGGTTGTTGGCGAAGCAGCCGATGGTGAAGAAGCGCTGCAACTAATTGAAACAATACCAGCTGATATTTTATTACTGGATCTTTCTATGCCAAAAATGAGCGGTTTGGAATGTCTCCGGGAAATAAAAAAACGGAAACTGCAGCACCGCATTAAAATTCTAGTTTTGACAATGTATCAGGACGAGCAGTGTATAAAAGAAGCCATGCAGTTAGGTGCCTTTGGTTATTTAGAAAAAAATTCATTGGATACAGAATTATTTCAAGCCTTGCGTACAATTGCAACAGGAAATCGTTATTTGCGTCCTAAAGATAAACAGGTTTTACTAGAAAGTTTTCTAAACACTTCAGAAAATGACGGTTCAAACAAGCAGCAATTATTTTTGAGTGTGCGTGAAAAAGAAGTGTTAGAGCTTCTTGTCCGAGGACATTCTATGAGCTGTATTGCCGATATTCTTTATATTAGCGTAAAAACTGTCAGTACCTATAAAACACGCTTGATGGACAAGCTTAACTGTACAAAGAAAAGTGAACTTGTTGAGTACGCTTTACGGAATAATTTACTAGGTCCTGATAAGAATCAAGCTCCACTATAGAGTAACTCCGCCATACTTTTAGAACATCAGCTTTTTGTGATAATTCTTTTGATATTTCGGTGTTACTCCCTCTATTTTCAAAATTAATAAACAATAAAAAGGCCTGGTGATAGTATGCCCGTTTTAACGGATATACTGTCGCCAGGCCTAAATTATAAACGTATCTAAAGCAATAAACACACGATTTTATTTTTTAAATATGCTTTATTTACTTCACCAAATATCCTCCATCCACCGGTATAATAGCACCTCCCAAGTAATCACTCGCATGCGATGCCAGAAAAATACACGTTCCTTTCATATCATTACCAGTTCCCCAGCGATGTGCCGGAATACGATCTGTAATCTCCTTGTACCGCGGATTTTTCTGATCAAGAAGTGCTTCATTCATTTTTGTCGCCATATATCCCGGAGCAATTGCATTTACATTAACACCACGACTGATCCAGTCATTACTCATTTCTTTTGTCATCTGTGTCACACCGCCTTTAGCTGCCGAATATGCTGGTACAGTCTGTCCACCAAAAAACGAAACCATCGAAGCAATCGTGATAATCTTGCCATAACCTTTTTTCAACATAACTTTTGCTGCTTCCTGACAAAGGATAAAAACCGAATTCAAATTCACATTAAGAACTCGATCCCATTCTTCAACAGGAAAAACTTCCGCACTGTAACGACGCTGAATTCCATGCGCTGTCACAAGAATATCAAGTGTCCCGTCTAACTTTTCAAGACAATCATTAAATGCCGTATAAACTTCTTCGCGCTTTTCAAAATCACCTACTACACCATGGCATTTAAAGCCCTTATGGCAAAACTCTTTAGCAACTTCGTATACCTTATCTGACGTTCCAACAATCGCAACTTCGCAGCCAGCTTCCATCAGACCTTCTGCCATGCCATACCCCAAACCTCTGGTTCCACCTGTAACAATCGCTTTTTTTCCTTGTATATCAAAAAGATTTATCACTTTTATTTTCCCCGCTTTCTATTTTTCATCAAATAATATAACCATTTTCTTTACTGTCGTATTAGGATGCTCTATCTTGTCAAAGCCTATTCTATTTCGCTGAATTTATAAATATTATCGTAATTCTATTAAAAATATGTTTTATTCCGAAATAGTTTTACTTGATTTTTCCTTTGCATCACTTACTGAAAAATTTGTCATTGCGGTTAAAGCAACTGCCAATAACAACGAACCTGCCATAAATCCATACGAGGCACTTGGACTTCCTGTAACACCATTCAAATAACCGATAATGTATGCACCAACAAAAGATCCCAATGCACCAAAACTAACAATAAATGCAGTTGCTCCAGCTGCCACATTTTTAGGAATAATTTCAGGAATAGCCGCAAAAAATGGCCCATATGGAGTATACATAGACGCTCCGGCAATAACCAGCAAGCTATAAGAAAGCCAAAAATTAGATGCACCAATGAGGTAGGAACCTAAAAAGCAAATTGCACCAATTAGCAAAAACAGCACTACTACCCCTTTACGGTTTTGACTTCGATCAGAATAATAAGACACACTAATCATAAACAACACTGCTATTGCGTATGGTACTGAAGTAAGCCATCCCGTTTCTACAAGTCCCATATTCGAAGCATTTTTTAAGATAGATGGTAACCACATAATAAATCCATACATACCAATATTCCAAAAAAAATGTACAAAAGAAAAAGCTATTACTTTCTTTGTTCTAAATGCTTCTCCATAATTTTTAATAGGTTTTAATCCTGTTTGTTCTTTCAATAAAGAATCTTCCAAATATTTCTTCTCTTTTTCACTTAACTATTTAGCATCTCGAGGACGATCTACAAATATGCTCCACCAAATAACAGCCCAAATAATAGCAGGAATTCCTTCAATAATAAACATGTTCCGCCACCCAAAAGCGTCGCATAAATATCCTGATAATACAGACATCCATAATACTGTAATTGGATTACCTAAAAACAACATAGTATTGGCTTTTGAACGCTCTTGTTTTGTAAACCAGTGACTAAGAAAAACCAACATCGCCGGCATTACAACACTTTCAGCAACACCTAGTAAAAACCTAACAACATATAACGTATTAATATTATTTACCATACCAGTAGCAACAGCAAGAATTCCCCAAAATATTAAACTCCAAAACACCAATTTTTTTGCACTGCGTTTTTCTGCATAAATTCCACCAGGTATCTGAAAAAAAAAGTATCCAAGAAAAAACAATGCTCCTAACAAAGAAGCTTCACCAGAAGTAATTTGTAAATCATTTGCCATACCTGTAGCTGCCCCAAAACCATAATTTGCCTTATCAAGATAAGCTAGACTGTAAGTAATCGAGTAGACAAATGCCTCACGACATCTGCCCCTCACAGAACCGTACGTGCAGCTTTCCCGCATACGGCTCTTCATAATAACTTTCACTTGAATAAGCTCACATATATCTTAGGCTTTGC
>JBAYAD010000066.1:0-12037 GCA_041669965.1 Selenomonadaceae bacterium | reverse complement strand
TCATTTTTGCTTTTTGCAGTTGGTAGAGATGCCCATTATGGAACGGGTTATATTCGGCAATAATGCCAGTGACTAGCATAGCGGTGCCACCTTTCTATAATACATTCTATCATTAGATGAAAATAAAATAAAGAGCCAAGCAAATTGCCTTGACAAATATTATTGTGGTCGCTATAATGGATTGAGGTTGATGTTAAATGATGAGAGTAAATATTGCCGAGTCTAACGATAACGTAGGAGAACGGTTTTCTTTCAAGTTTATAACTTCTGCTGATGAAATTGATGTAATTCATGAGGTGTTTTCATTTGATGGTCCGATTCATATAGATGGGTCTGTCATGAATACAGGTCGCAGTTATCGGATAGAAGGTATGATTCATTGTAAGAAAGCTTTTGATTGCGATCGCTGTCTGGAACATTTTATTCAAGGACAGGAACATTCTTTTTCTGAAGATTATAAGCAGGGTGAAGAAGACAATGAGGAAGACGAAGTTGTGAATTATTTTAACGGGGATACCATCGATATTACAGAACTTATTCGTGATACGATACTTGCGGCCCAGCCGTTGAATAATATATGTAGTCCTGATTGTCACGGCCTGTGTCCAAAGTGTGGAGCTAACCTTAACAAAGGTGATTGTGGTTGTGATTGCTTCGTACCAGATCCGAGACTCGCAGCATTGCAGCAATTATTGAAAAAGAAATAGCTTGAAAAGACAAAGGTTTATTTTTAAGGAGGTGTACCCCCAATGGCAGTACCTAAACGTAAAATGTCAAAAGCACGTCGTGATTCACGCCGTGCAAACTGGAAATTAGAAGTTCCTGGTTTTGTTTCATGCCCGCAGTGTCATGAACCAAAAATGCCACATCATGTATGCCCGGAATGTGGTTACTATGATGGCAAAGAAGTTATTGCAACAGCAGAGTAATGATTCTTTAAATGAGTAAGATATAAGAGATTATATCTTACTCATTTTTTGCTTGCGTTTTTAGCTTGAACTAGTTATAATAATTAATGTTAACTGGTCGTAGTATCTAGTACTAAAAATGGGTGATAATTGATGGTGCATATAAAAAAGAAAATAAGACAACAATTATTGATTGACCAAGTAAAGGTAAAACCATTTCTGACCGATGAAGACTTGGCCGTTTTTTTAAAAGTCAGTATCCAGACAATTCGTCTGGATCGTTTGGAACTTGGGATACCGGAGCTGCGTGAACGTATAAAAAAAATGGCGGAGGTTGCACAGACAAAGGTGAAATCAATTGCCAGCGGTGAAGTTGTGGGTGAGCTTATTGACCTTGAATTGGGGAAGTCGGGCATATCACTTTTGCGTATCACGGATGATATGGTTTTTGCAAAAACAAAGGTTGCTCGTGGTCATTATGTATTTTCGCAGGCGAATTCTCTTGCACTTGCAATTATTGATGCACCGATGGCGGTGACGGGGGTTGCTAATATAAAATATAAGGTTCCTGTGCATGTAGGCGAAAAGCTTGTAGCGAAGGCGGAGATTGTTCGCAGGCGCGGCAATAAGTATTTTGTCTGGGTAAAAATACGCAATGAGGCGCAGGAGGTTTTCCGTGCGAAATTCATTATGGTTTCGTGGGAGGAGTCATAGAGGGGGATTTTTATGAAGATTGCAGTTGATGCAATGGGCGGAGATTTCGCGCCAGAGCAGATCGTTTTTGGTGCGATAAGAGCTGCTAAAAAATTTGAATGTGAAATTGTCCTGGTGGGTGACCCAGATAAAATAAAAGAAGTATTGGATAAAAATTCTTCATGGAAGAATTTGAAGATATCAATTCATCCTGCAGCAGATGTTATTGAAATGAATGAGCACCCTGGGGCTGCGGTGCGGCGTAAGAAGGATGCATCTGTGGTTGTTGCAACGCGTCTTGTTAAAAACGGTGAGTGTGATGCAGTACTTTCTGCCGGCAGTACAGGGGCGGCAGTGGCATCTGCACTTTTGGGACTTGGACGAATCAAGGGGATCGATCGGCCGACAATTGCGACACCAATACCGACGACACATGGTGCAACACTTCTTATGGACTCTGGAGCAAATGTCGATAGTAAACCGCGTCATCTCGTACAAGGAGCGTTGATGGGGTCCATTTATTCTGAATATGTTTTTGGTGTTAAAAGTCCGCGTGTAGGACTTCTTAATATTGGCGAAGAGGAAACAAAGGGAAATGAGCAGGCACTTGCGACGTATCCTCTTTTAAAAAACATGAAGACCATCAATTTTATTGGTAATGCTGAGGGCAGGGATATTCCTAAGGGAAGTTTTGATGTTGTTATTTGTGATGGCTTTGTTGGCAATGTTGTGTTAAAATTTGCAGAGGGGTTAGCCAAAACGATATTGAAGCTCATCAAAGAGGCTGTAAAAGATGGTGGTATTTTCGCGAAATTGGGGGCGTTTTTACTAGCGCCAGCTCTTAGAAAATTGGCAAAACGGGTTGATTCGGCTGAGTATGGCGGGGCTCCTTTGCTTGGAGTCAATGGATGCTGTATAATCGGCCATGGTGCTTCTAATGCAAAGGCAATTTGTAGTGCAATTGGTGTTGCTAATGAATATGTAAAAAATAATGTTCTGGAGCATATCAAAGATAATATAGCGAAGGAGGAAGTGTTGAATAATGACAATGAAGAAAAATAGTGCGGGTGTTTTAGGCACGGGGTTCTATGTTCCAGAAAAAATCTTATCGAATTTTGATTTGGAAAAAATGGTGGATACGAATGATGCATGGATTATTGAACGTACAGGGATTAAAGAGCGCCGTATAGCTGAGAAAGATGTACCGATGTCAGAGCTGGCCTTTCATGCTGCGCAAATGGCACTTGATGATGCAGGTGTTTTAGCTGGTGATCTTGATCTTATCATTGTAGCAACACTGACATCAGACCGAATTATTCCATCGACAGCCTGTATATTACAGGATCGTTTGGGAGCAAAGCATGCTGCAGCATTCGATTTAGTGGCGGCATGTTCTGGTTTTGTATATGCTTCTTCGATAGCAACGCAGTTTATTGAGAATGATGTATATAAAAAAATTCTTGTTATTGGTGCTGAAACATTGTCAAAATACATAGATTGGGAAGATCGTAATACGTGCATCTTATTTGGTGATGGTGCTGGTGCTGCTGTTTTTGGCAAAGTTGATGATGGTTATGGTGTATTGAGCTTTGATTTGGGCAGCGATGGTTCTGGTGGAGATGCACTTGATATTCCATCAAGTGGCAGCCTTTATCCGGTAACAGAAGAAACAATTGCGAAAAAAATGAATTGTATCCATATGAAGGGTAAAGAAGTGTTTAAGTTTGCAGTAAAGGCGATGGGAGCCACAGTACTGTGCTCGTTGGAAAGGGCAGGTCTTAAAAAAGAAGAGATTGACTGTCTTGTACCACATCAGGCAAATATAAGAATTATTCAATCAGCAGCGAAACGCCTTGATTTGCCAATGGAAAAGGTTGTTGTCAATATTCATAAATATGGGAATGTATCGGCAGCGTCCATTCCAATTGCTTTAGCAGAAGCTGCCAGAGCAAAACGTTTTAAAAAGGGTGATATTGTTGCACTTTCAGGCTTTGGTGCAGGACTTACGTGGGCATCATGTATTATGAAATGGGCTAAGGAGGACTAATATGTTTGAAAATAACGTTATATGCAAACTGTTAAATATCAAATATCCAATATTCCAAGGTGGAATGGCTTGGATTGGTACGGCAGAGCTGGCTTCGGCTGTATCAAATTCAGGCGGACTGGGTATTATTGGTGCAGGTCATATGCCCCCGGATGTTCTAAGGGCTGAAATCCAAAAGGTGAAAAAATGGACAGATAAACCATTTGGTGTAAATATTATGTTGATGTCGCCGTTTGTTAAAGAAGTCATGCAGGTTGTTGTTGATGAAAGGGTTCCTGTTGTTACTACTGGAGCAGGTAATCCAGGTGAATATATTCCGGCACTTAAAGAAATTGGTTCTAAGGTAATTCCTGTTGTAGCATCTGTTGCACTTGCAAAAAGACTTGTTCGTACAGGTGTTGATGCGGTTATTGCTGAAGGTACGGAAAGCGGCGGACACATTGGTGATATCACGACGATGGCTCTTGTCCCTCAGATCGTTGACGCAGTTGAAGTTCCAGTCATTGCAGCTGGTGGTATTGCTGACTCGCGCGGTATGGCAGCGGCTTTTGCTCTCGGGGCAAAGGGAATACAGATGGGGTCGCGCTTTGTTGTGTCGAAAGAATGTATCGCACACGAAAACTACAAGAATCTTGTTTTGAAGGCCAGAGACCGTTCTACAGTTGTTACAGGACGCACGACAGGCCACCCGGCACGTGTGATTTCGAACAAACTTACACGTGAATATCTTGAGCTTGAAAAGAATAATACATCGGCTGAAGAGCTTGAAAAACTTGGTGCGGGCAAACTGCATTTAGCAACGCATAAAGGTGATGTAGAAAACGGTTCAGTTATGATTGGTCAGATTTCCGGGATGCTGCATGAGCTTAGGAGTGTTGATGAAATTATTCAGGGTATTGTAAAGAATTTACCGATGATTGTGGATGTTATACAGGATGATTGCAGGTAATTTTAATAGATATAATATAAGGAGATATAAAAATGAGTAAAATTGCATTTGTATTTCCAGGCCAGGGATCACAGACCGTTGGTATGGGAAAAGAGTTTTATGAAAAATATGATGTAGCGAAAAAAATCTTTAAAATAGCAGATGAAGTGCTGGAATTCTCAATTATGGACATGTGTTTTAATGGCCCGGTTGAAGATTTGCGCTTGACGGCAAACACGCAGCCAGCTATACTCACTATGAGTGTTATTGTAAATGAAGTGCTTAAAGAAAATGGTTTACAACCGGAAATTGTTGGCGGGCATAGTCTTGGCGAATATTCGGCTCTTGTTGCTGCTGATGTTTTGAAGTTTGAAGATGCTGTGCAACTTGTACATAAGCGTGGAGCATTCATGCAGGAAGCCGTTCCGGTAGGACAAGGTGGTATGGCTGCCGTTATAGGACTTGACAGAAATGTTATAATAGAAATTTGTGAAAAGGTTTCGAAAGAGACCGCACTTGTACAAGCGGTTAATTTTAATTGTCCGGGACAGGTTGTTATTGCCGGGACAACGGATGGTGTAGCAAAGGCATCGGATCTTCTTAAAGAAGCTGGTGCAAAAAAATGTGTTATACTGTCAGTAAGTGCTCCATTCCATAGTTTACTTATGAAGCCTGCAGCAGATAAACTGGCAGTTGAGCTCGATAAGGTAATGCTTGGGGATGCAATCATTCCTGTTGTAGCAAATGTATCAGGTGCTATTGAAACCAAGGCTGCATCAATAAAGGAAAGCCTTATTGCTCAGGCTGCAAGTCCGATAAAATGGGAAGACTGCATTGCGACAATGAGGGGATTCGGAGCTGATACATATATAGAGGCTGGTCCTGGTAAAGTGTTGTGTGGCTTTAATAAGAGAATTGATCGTTCGATTATAAGTCTTAATGTAGAAAATCTTGAATCTTTACAAAAAACACTTGCTTATTTCAAGGAGGTTCGCTAAAATGCTTTTAGACGGAAAGGTTGCTCTTGTTACAGGTGCGTCTCGTGGGATTGGGCGGGCTATAGCAATCGCTTTGGCTAAAGCAGGCGCGACAGTTGTTGTTAACTATGCAGGGAATGTGAAGGCTGCTGTGGAAGTGGAAAAAATTATTACAGAAGCTGGCGGCAAGGCAATGCTTGTTAAAGCAGATGTTGCTAATGGTGAAGCTGTAGATGAAATGGTCAAATCTGTTGTAGAAGAATTTGGCGGAATTGATATTCTTGTTAATAATGCGGGGATTACGCGCGATGGTCTTTTGATGCGGATGAAGGAAGCAGACTGGGATGCTGTAATCAATACAAATCTCAAGGGTGTTTTTCACTGCACAAAAGCTGTAGCAAAACTCATGATGAAAAAACGTTCGGGCCGTATCGTTAATATGGCCTCGGTTGTTGGACTTACAGGTAACGCAGGCCAGGCAAACTATGCAGCTGCGAAATCAGGTGTTATAGGATTTTCCAAGTCGATGGCGAAGGAACTTTCTTCACGCGGTATTACAGTCAATATGGTTGCACCAGGGTTTATTGGTACAGATATGACAGAAGTTCTTTCAGATAAGATAAAAGAAACAATGATTAGTAACATCCCGCTTGGCAGGATGGGAAAACCGGAAGATGTGGCGAATGCGGTACTCTTTTTGGTTTCGGATAGTGCATCTTATATTACAGGGCAGGTTATCAATGTAGATGGTGGCATGGTTATGTAATGTAAAATAGATTTACTTTCAGTGAAAGGGGGTGAACGACTTGTCGACTTTTGAAAAAGTTAGAGATATCGTAGTAGAACAATTAGGTGTGGAAGCAGACGATGTAGCAATCGAATCTACTTTCATCGATGATTTAGGTGCAGATTCTCTTGATATTGTTGAACTTATAATGGCTTTTGAAGAAGAATTTGGTATTGAAATTCCGGATGAAGCTGCTGAAAAGATTAAGACAGTTCAGGATGTTGTGTCCTATATAGACCAAAACAAATAAGTTTAAGTGTCTTACCTTTTAGGAAGAAGTGTCCCGTGAATTTATTCGCGGGACTTTCTAAAGGTAGATGCTTCAGATGGATTGGAGGAGTTATTTTGAGGCTTCCAGAGCTGAAAATTGGCACTAAAATTGCAAAAATACCAATCATTCAAGGCGGAATGGCAATTCGTTTGTCTACAGCAAAACTGGCTGCTGCAGTAGCAAATCAGGGTGGTATTGGGCTCATTGCTGCTTCGGGTATGACAAATGACGAGTTGCGCTATGAAATCAGGCTGGCGCGTTCACTTACTTCCGGAATTGTTGGTATTAATATCATGGTTGCGGCGAGAAAATTTAGTGAAATTGTAAAGACGGCAATTGATGAAGGTATTGATCTTGTTGTAGCAGGTGCTGGATTTTCACGTGATATGTTTGGTTTAGGTAAGGAGTCAGGGACTCCGATCGTACCGATTGTTTCATCGGTTAAATTAGCGAAAATATCTCAACGTCTTGGTGCTACGGCAATTGTTGTCGAAGGTAAAGAAGCAGGCGGACATCTTGGAACAACAGTCTCAGTGAGAGATCTCATTCCGGATATTCGTGCTGCTGTCGATGTCAATATTCCGGTTATAGCGGCCGGTGGTGTGCTTAGTGGACAAGATATTGTTGATCTTATAAAAATGGGAGCAAACGGGGTTCAAATGGGATCACGTTTTGCTGCTAGTGTTGAATCGAATGCAGCTCCGGCGTTGAAAGAATTTTATCTCAAAGCAACGCCGGAAGATATTGTTGTTATACACAGTCCGGTTGGATTGCCAGGACGTGCCGTACGCAATCCTTTTGCCGAAAGGATTATGGTTGGCCCGGTGCCACCGACGACATGTGACGCTTGTCTCAAGAATTGCAAACATAATTTTTGCATTATTCGTGCACTCACGCGGGCACAACAGGGTGACATAGAAACAGGACTTGTGTTTACAGGTGAATATATTCATAAGATAAAAGAAATATTATCGGTAAAAGAAATATTTTCGCGACTTGAAGCTGAAGTTGCAGCTATAGATTAATTGCGAGGTGTTATTGATTTGGTAAATAGAGTGGTTATTACAGGAATTGGTGCGATTACACCGATTGGTATCGGAAAGGATGCCTTTTGGCAGTCACTTCTTGCAGGAAAATCCGGTATAAAAAAGACAAGTCGTTTCGATGCAAGTGAGTATACAGCACAAATTGCTGGTGAGGTTGCTGATTTTGAACCTACAGACTATATTGATAAAAAAGAATCGAAGCGTATGGATCGTTATGCACAGTTTGCTGTTGCAGCAACCAAGATGGCTTTTGAGGACGCTAAAATGGATCTCGAGGCAGAGGATCATCAGCGTATCGGTACTTTTGTCGGTACGGGGATTGGTGGTATCGAAACAATGCATAAACAGTATAGTACGCTTTTTGATAAAGGGCCGAGTCGCATTAGTCCATTTTTTATTCCAATGATGATCGGAAACATGGCTGCAGGTCAGGTTTCAATTACATTTGGTTTGCAGGGCCCAAGCAGCTGTGTTGTTACAGCTTGTGCAACAGGTACAAATTGTATTGGTGATGCATATCGTGTAATCCAGCGTGGTGATGCTGACGTCATGGTAGCCGGTGGAACGGAAGCTTGCATATCACCGGCAGCGACAGCTGGGTTTTGCTCGATGAAGGCACTTTGTTCTGACCGCAATGATGATCCTGAGCATGCTTCCCGTCCATTTGATAAAAACCGTAGCGGTTTTGTCATGGGAGAAGGTGCAGGTATTGTTGTGCTTGAGAGTCTTGAACATGCAGAAAATCGTGGTGCACATATCTATGCAGAAATTGCAGGCTACGGTTCTAATTCGGATGCATTTCATATTACGTCTCCGGCTCCGGGTGGGGCACAAGCAGCAAAATGCATGCAGCTCGCATTGGCTGATGCAAAGATGAAGCCTGAAGATGTTGACTATATCAATGCGCATGGTACTTCTACACATCTTAATGATGAATGTGAAACAATGGCAGTAAAGAGTGTATTTGGTGATTATGCTAAGAAAATTTCTATGAGTTCGATTAAATCAATGACAGGTCATCTTCTTGGTGCAGCAGGTGGTGTAGAATGTATAGCTACAGCACTTACGGTTCAAAACGATATGATGCCGCCAACGATTAATTATGATACTCCAGATGAAGGATTAGACCTTGATTATGTTCCGAATCAAGCACGTCAGAAAATTGTAAGGGCTGCAATTTCAAATTCATTTGGATTTGGTGGTCATAATGCATGCCTTCTCGTAAAGAAATTCGTAAAATAATGGATAAGCGGGAAGATTTGACGACTGAAAGGGAAAAGTCGCTTACAAAGTTAGCGCTAAAGCTGGGTGTGTCTTTTACAGATTGGAACCTACTGCATCAGGCACTTACGCATACATCATATGCGAATGAGGCAAAGAATCCGCATATTGTCCATAATGAACGATTGGAGTTCCTTGGTGATGCAGTGCTTGAGCTTGCGACAAGTACATATTTATTTACACATTTTCCTTGCCTACCAGAAGGTGAAATGACGAAAGCGCGTGCATCTGTAGTTTGTGAGACAACATTAGCGAAACGTGCGTCATTGCTTAATATTGGCGAGTACCTTTTATTGGGTCATGGCGAGATCGTTACAGGTGGCAGGCAGCGACCGTCGATTCTTGCAGATGCATTTGAATCGATTATTGGTGCAATCTATATGGATCGTGGGTGGGAAATTGCTTCGAAGTATATTCTTATGCAATTGAAGGATGATTTGCTGCTCATTGAAAATGGCGAAAATCTAAAAGATTATAAGACGATTTTTCAGGAAGTTGTGCAAAAGCACGCTGACCAGAAAGTTTTTTATGAGCTTCTGGATGAGACCGGACCAGATCATAATAAGGTTTTTACGTTTGCCGTAAAGGTGAATGGTGAGGTCTGTGGTATTGGTGCGGGAAAGAGTAAAAAGGAAGCAGAGCAGAATGCTGCAAAGCAAGCTCTGATGAAGCTTGATAAAAAGGAAAAATAAAAAATGGATGGCAAAAGCCATCCATTTTTTGTAGGAAAAAATAATGAGAAAATATATTATACCGATTTTTATACCGCATCTTGGCTGTCCACATGCTTGTGTATTTTGCAATCAGAAAAAAATAACAGGCGTGCAGACTGATGTGCAAGTCACGGATATCAAGACAATCATTATAAAACATCTTGCCGGAATTACGCGATCTTATTCTATTGAAGTGGCGTTTTATGGTGGCAGTTTTACGGCATTGACAATGGAACTGCAGCGGGAGTTTCTTTTACCGGTCTATCAATATGTAAAGTCTGGTAAAATTAATGCCATACGTATATCAACACGGCCGGATTGTATTACAGAGGAGATTCTTCGCCAGCTGAAAAGTCTGGATGTACAAACTATTGAGCTTGGGGCACAATCTTTTGATAATCATGTGCTTTATCAGGCCGAGCGAGGACACAATGCGCAGGCAATACGAAAAGCTGCGCATTTTATTAAGGCACAAGGATTTACTTTAGGAATACAGCTTATGCCAGGGTTGCCAGGAGATACAGCAAAGAGTATCTTCTATTCGCTTTTTGAAACAGTAAAGCTGCATCCGGATATTGTGCGAATCTATCCGACGATTGTACTTACCGATACCAAAATGGCGGCAATGTACCAAAAAGGTGATTATGTGCCGCTTACATTAGAAGAGGCAAAACGTTATGTGGCAGCCATGAAGCTTGTGTTTCTGCGAGAAAACATCAAGGTCATTCGTATGGGACTTCAATCGAGCGAGACACTTGATGATGGTAAGGCCGTTCTTGCCGGACCGTATCATCCAGCGTTTGGGGAGATGGTCGATTCGTATCTTTTCTATCTTATGGCAGTAGCAGTTCTTGATGAAGTCGCAGTGGATGGGAAAAATATTTACATTCATTATGCACCCAAAGATGCTTCAAAAGTGCGTGGAAGTAAAAATGAGAATACGAAGCAGTTAAAAAAAGTGTATCAGTTACAAAAAATATATTTTTTATCAGATTTAGCAGAACCAAATACAGTAGAGATTGAGATCGATGGACTTCGTTATAAGATGAATCTGCATTTATTGGAACGGATTTAAAGTTATGTTACAATAGAAATAAAAAATAAGGGGCGTCGGGATTTGAGAGATTTAATTATGTTTGGAACAGGATCAGCAATGGTTACGCATTGCTTTAATACATGCTTTGCTTTGCATTTAGAGAATGATGAATATTTTATGGTGGATGCAGGTGGAGGTAATGGGATTTTGCAGCAGTTGGAAAAAGCGAAGATTGACAGTAAAACTATTCATCACATGTTTGTGACGCATAGTCATACAGATCATGTGCTTGGCGTTATCTGGGTCATACGCAAGATTGCGACACTTATGAATCAGGGGCAATATGAAAGCGATTTTCATATATATTGTCATGACGTCGTGCGAGATATATTGCTTACAATGACGAAGCTTACGCTTAAGAAAAAAGACTTCGAGCAGATTGGGCAGCGTATTTTTTTTCATGAAATCAAGGATGGTGATAAGATCAGCATTTTGGGGATGGAGATTACAGCCTTCGATATTCTTTCGACAAAGGCTAAGCAGTTTGGCTTTACTGCTGTTTTTGCTGATGGGATGAAGATTGCCTGTCTTGGTGACGAGCCATATAATGAGCATTGCCACGATCTTGTTAAGGAAGCTGATTGGATTTTTTCTGAAGCGTTTTGCCTCTATGCTGACCGCGATACGTTTAAACCCTACGAAAAGAATCACAGCACAGTTAAAGAGGCTAGTGAAACAGCACAGAGCCTTGAAGTAAAGAATCTTGTGCTCTATCATACTGAAGACAAGAACATGTCTAAAAGAAAAGAGAACTATACAAATGAAGCCCGGATGTATTATAAAGGTAATGTTTTTGTGCCGGAAGATTTGGAAGTTATTTCATTGCAATAAAAAGCGGTTTGTGTTGAAGTATGAAATAATGATAAGGAATCATGTGCTGTTATAGAATGGTTTGTGTTAAAAAAATCAGAGTTGATTTTTCCAGTAGTTTAAGTCGGGTTCGCTTAGCGGGAGTGCAGTTGCTGTAGACCAATTGGTGTATTTTATTGTTACGACAATAGAGTTGGCCTGTTTGATTTTATTCAAAAGTGGAGCGTGCAGATGGAATATAAGTGTATTCGTGTATTTGCATTTTTCCAAATCAAAAACATAGTTTGGTGAAATTGATAAAACTGAAGCGGCTGAAAGTTTATATTCTTTTCCATCGATCGTGAGATAACAAAAGTTTTCCAGTGGACTGCTGGAAAAATGTCGATCTGTAAGGGTAAAGTCGGCACTTGCAGCGGGAAGTTCTGGTGAAGTACGAAAACCGCGAAAGTCAATGCTGCAATAAGAAGAAAGATTGCTCGC